>CALJSD010000144.1 GCA_937976325.1 uncultured Carnobacterium sp. | reverse complement strand
AAATATCGTCATTACGCCCCCAAAACACCAGTGTTGGTTGTAGGAGGAACAGTAGAAGCGTTTGAAGAAGTCATCAATCCATGCAAACTACAAGGAAAAACAATTGGCGTGATGGCACAAGATGTTATTGTGGAATCCTTAAAAGATACAGTGAACGGTGTTTACTACATGGGTGAAAGTGTAGACGATATGAATCGTGCTTTATTTGATGGGCTTCGAACATTAGATCATTTAGGGTTAGATATTATTCTAGCGCAAGAGGCTCCAGAAACGGGTGTTGGAATCGCGTATATGAACCGTTTGAAAAAGGCGGCATCCACCGTTCTTTAAGAGAACTCATAGCTTTTCTACAAAACGTGATAATGTGATAAAATAGAAAGGTAAGAATAGAAAGGGGTAGTTGAATGAGTCAATTTACAGAAGATAAAATCATCTTTGAGACGATTGAAAAAGAACTTCATCGTCAGCAACAAGGGATTGAATTAATTGCATCAGAAAACTTCGTATCTGAAGGAGTTTTACGTGCACAAGGAAGTATTCTAACGAATAAATATGCAGAAGGGTATCCAGGTCGTCGTTATTATGGCGGATGTGAGTACGTGGATGTTATCGAACAATTAGCGATTGATCGCGTAAAAGAATTGTTTGGTGCTGAATATGCCAATGTGCAACCTCACTCAGGTTCTCAAGCAAACATGGCAGCATATCGTGCCTTAGTGAAGAAAGGCGATAAGATTTTAGGGATGGACTTAAACCATGGTGGTCACTTGACTCACGGTATGGGAGTAAACTTCTCTGGTCAAGATTATCAGTTTGTTTCTTATGGAGTAAATCCAGAAACTGAAACAATCGATTACGATGAATTAGAACGTATCGCTAAAGAAGAAAAACCACAATTAATCGTGGCTGGTGCTTCAGCATACCCACGTGAGATTGACTTCAAACGCATTAGTGAAATTGCTAAAGAAGTTGGAGCTTACTTTATGGTAGATATGGCTCATATCGCTGGTTTAGTCGCTAAAGGGGCTCATCAAAATCCAGTTCCTTATGCCGATGTTGTAACATCAACAACACATAAAACATTGCGTGGACCACGTGGCGGTTTAATTTTAGCAAAAGAAGAATTTGGTAAGAAATTAAACAGTGCAATCTTCCCTGGAATCCAAGGCGGACCACTAGAACACGTGATTGCGGGTAAAGCAGTTGCATTCCATGAAGCTCTTCAACCAGCATTTGGTGAGTATATCGAGCAAGTCGTGAAGAATGCTAAAGCAATGGCAGAGGTGTTCGAAGGAACAGCCATTCGTGCGATTTCAGGTGGTACTGATAACCATCTATTACTCCTCGATATTAAAGAAACTGGATTAAACGGTAAAGAAGCGCAAGAATTACTTGACACTGTTGGAATTACAGTGAATAAAAACGCCATTCCATTTGATACATTACCACCTGTTAAAACAAGTGGAATTCGTGTCGGAACGGCTGCTATTACAACTCGTGGCTTTGATGAAGCAGCTGCGAAGAAAGTAGCAGAGTTAATCCTTACAACATTAACAAATCCTGAAAATGAAGAAGTATTAAATAGTGTACGTCAAGAAGTGAAACAATTGACGGAGACTTTCAAACTATACGCGTAACGAAGTAAATGTAAAGGTTTGTTTCAGATTATGAAAATAATAATAAGTTTTCAAACTGAGACTAGAAATTTAACTGGTTTTTAGGTAAAATAATAGAAGTGACACTAATGTATTGGAAGGAGAATGACAAATGGGTAAATTTCACGTACTTGATCATCCGTTAATTCAACATAAATTAACAATGATTCGTCAAAAAGATTGTGGAACAAAGGTTTTCCGAGAAGTTGTAAACGAAATTTCAATGCTAATGGCTTATGAGGTTTCTAGAGATCTGCCTCTTGAAGATGTAGAAATCGAAACCCCACTTGTTAAAACAACATTGAAAACATTAGCTGGTAAAAAAGTTGCTATCATTCCGATTCTGCGTGCAGGACTAGGAATGGTTGATGGAATTCTCGAATTAATCCCAGCAGCCAAAATTGGGCATGTTGGTATGTATCGTGACCATGACACATTGCAACCTGTTGAGTATTTCGTGAAGTTGCCTTCAGATATTTCTGAAAGACAATTGTTTGTCGTTGATCCTATGTTAGCAACTGGGGGATCTGCAGTAGCTGCTATTGACGCACTATTGAAGCGTGGTGCACAACCAAGCTCGATTAAGTTTTGCTGTCTAGTAGCCGCTCCAGAGGGTGTAGAAGTTCTGCGTAAAGCCCACCCAGATATCGACATCTACGCAGCTGCGTTAGATGAACGATTAAATGAACATGGATACATTCTTCCAGGATTAGGGGATGCTGGAGATCGTTTATTCGGAACCAAATAATAAATTTTTATAGTCAACGCTTTTGCGATAGACTATTGCCACCAAATCTGACAATAATCACCGTACTGAGCGTAAAACTCAAAGTATAGGATTATTGTCAGTTTTTTATTTGGTGTAAAGGAGGGGAAATAAGAAACATGGAAGCAACGCCAAAAGTGGTTGAGATTTTTGGATTGTCGTTTTCAGTTCCGATTTTGATTTCATGTGGGGTTAGTGTTTTACTAATCGCATTATTTACAATTTTTGCCTCAAGGAAGGTTTCGATGAAGCCTGGTAAGTTGCAAAATGCTTTAGAAGCCCTTATGGACTTCACGAAGGGTATTGTAAACAGTGCAGTTGATGAGAAAACAGCACAAACGTATTATTTATACATTTTCTCTCTGTTTTCTTTTGTACTAGTCGCTAATATGGTTGGGCTAATCATCTTTATTCACTATGAAGATCACAGCTATTTTGCCAGTCCAACAGCTAGCCCGATAGTATGTTTAGCCTTAGCGCTAATGACAACATTAATCGCACATTATTCTGGTGTACAGAAGATGGGACTCAAAGGATATATTCAACATTCTTACTTAAGTCCGATGTCGATAATGCTCCCAATCAAATTGATTGAAGAGTTTACGAACACAATTACGTTGGCATTCCGTCTTTACGGAAATATTTATGCCGGCGAAGTGTTATTAGGATTGATTGTGATGTTCTCATCTGCAGCAGGACTAATAACATATATTCTTGCAATTCCGCTTGGAGTAGTATGGCAAGGATTTTCTGTGGTAATTGGAGCTATTCAAGCGTACGTATTCTGTACGTTGACAATGGTTTACATCTCACACAAAGTAATGAAACATTAATTTTTAAGAAATGAGGAATTTATAATGACAGAATTAGCAGCAGCAATCGCAGTAGCAGGAGCAGCTTTAGCAGCAGCATTTGGTAACCAAGCAGTTATCGTAAAAACAATTGAATCAATGACACGCCAACCAGAAATGAGCAATGAATTACGTTCAACAATGTTCATCGGGGTTGCCTTAATCGAAGCGATGCCAATCTTCGCCGTATTAATCGCTCTTATCCTTGTATTCGTTAAATAATCCAGTATGTGGAATTATTGTCGTAAAGGAGGGGTGAGAGATGTTTGAAGTAATGTTATCAGGTAATATCAGTACAGTTTTAGGCGATACTTTAGTCGTATTAATTTCAATGACGTTGTTACTATTCTTGGTGAAATTCTTTGCTTGGGATAAAGTGAATGCCATGTTAGAAGCGCGTCGAGATAAAATCGCTAAAGATTTAGACGAAGCCGCTGAAAAAAGAAAGTCAGCTGAAGAAATCCAAGCCAATGCGAATGAAATTATTCATAACGCAGAAGTAAAAGGTAGCGAAATCTTAGATAACGCTCGCGAAGCAGCTTCAAAAACGCAAGATGAAATGATTAAAGAAGGTAAAGATGTGGTCTCTCGCATGAAAGCAGATGGGCAACGTGAAGTGGATTCAATGAAACAACGTGCCATCGCACAAGTGCAAGATGATATTGTAGACCTATCAGTTCAACTTGCTAGTCAAATTCTTGAACAAGAAGTGACAAAAGAAAAACATCAAGAAGTCATTGAAGCCTTCATTAAGGGGTTGGAAAAATAATGGTTAAATATCATAAAGATATCGTTAAAGAAGCCAGCCATTTCTATGCTAAGGCAAAATACGAAGGTCACTTGGAGCAAGTGACAAAAGAACTTCAAGCTATTTTAGATGGAATTCAAAATACTTCGACATTCAGACAGATGATGCATTTAGAGCATGTCTCTTATGATAAAAAATTATCTGTATTAGAATCTGCATTTGGACATTTATCAAAAGAAACACAGGAGTACTTAGCAACGTTCCCGTCTGAAGATGGCTCGATGAATATTGTAGAAGCACTCGAAGCATTCTTAGATATATACAATGCCAATAAATTAGAGATTGTTTCTGCGATTCCTTTAACGGATGATCAGATTGATCGTATTGCAACAGCGTTCCAAAATAAAACACATAAAGAATTTGATTCTTGGGTGAATACCGTAGATCCTTCAGTGATTGGTGGCGTTCAGTTGAAGACAAAAGAATATTTGTTGGATGGAACAATTGCAAACAAACTAAAACAATTCAAAGAGAAAATTAGCCAAACAGGATTAAAGAGGTGAGATGGCATAAATGGAAATGAGTAATATTACAGCGAGAATTCGTGACCAAATCGCTTCTTTTGAAACGAAAGAACAAATTGAAGAAATCGGTGAGGTTTCCTTCATCGGGGACGGAATTGCTCGTGTCATCGGTCTTACAAATGTAATGGCTGGAGAATTAGTAGAATTTGAAAACGGCGCCTACGGGATGGCTCAAAACTTAGAAAAAAACGATGTCGGTGTCATCATCTTCGGAGGATATGAAAATATCCATGAAGGAGAACCTGTGAAACGTACAGGACGTATCCTTGATGTTCCAGTAGGAGATGCATTGATTGGTCGTGTTGTGGATGCGTTAGGTCGCCCAATCGACGGTCTTGGTGCCATCGAAACAACGAAGAAACGTCCAGTAGAAAATGAAGCACCTGGCGTTATGCAACGTCAAAGTGTAAAACAATCATTACCTACAGGATTAAAAGTAGTCGATGCTTTAGTTCCAATCGGTAAAGGGCAACGTGAGTTAATCATCGGTGACCGTAAAACTGGTAAAACAAGTATCGCAGTAGATACTATTTTGAACCAAAAAGGCAAAGATACATTGTGTATTTATGTCGCTATTGGTCAAAAAGAATCTACAGTTAAAGCTCTTGTGGAAACATTAAAACGCTACGGAGCAATGGAATATACAACGGTTGTATCAGCAAGTGCTTCTCAACCAGCACCAATGCTTTATATTGCACCATATGCAGGTACTGCAATGGGTGAAGAGTGGATGTATCAAGGACGTGATGTTTTAATCGTGTACGATGATTTATCAAAACAAGCTGCGGCATATCGTGAAATTTCCCTATTACTTCGTCGTCCACCAGGCCGTGAAGCTTATCCAGGGGATGTATTCTACTTGCACTCACGTTTACTAGAACGTGCAGCGAAATTAAGTGATGAATTAGGAGCAGGGTCATTAACAGCCTTACCAATCATCGAAACACAAGCCGGAGATATTTCTGCATATATCCCAACAAACGTAATCTCTATTACAGATGGACAAATCTTCTTAGAAAGTGACTTGTTCTACTCAGGGGTACGTCCTGGTTTATCTGCCGGATTATCTGTATCGCGTGTTGGGGGTTCTGCCCAAATTAAAGCGATGAAGAAAGTTTCTGGTACATTACGTATCGACTTAGCAAGTTACCGTGAGTTAGAAGCCTTCACTCAATTTGGTTCTGACTTAGATGCGGCGACCCAACAAAAATTAAATCGTGGTAAACGTACGGTTGAAGTCTTGAAACAAGATGTTCACCAACCATTACCAATCGAGTATCAAGTATCGATTTTATTTGCTTTAACACATGGTTTATTAGATGCGATTCCAATCGACCGTATTAAACCATTTGAAAAAGCGTTATATCAACATTTAGAAAGCGAACATAGAGATTTATTGAATGAAATCCGCGATCAACATGTGATTTCGGATGAAGAGAAATTCTACAAAGTGATTGAGAATTTCAAACAAATTCATTTATTTGAACGTGTTCAATAAGCGTAGAAAGGAGAGGTGACCTGAATGACGGCTTCCTTAAATGATTTAAAGAAGAGAATTGTTTCAACAAAGAAAACAAGTCAAATCACTAGCGCCATGCAGATGGTCTCTGCAGCAAAATTAGCCAAATCAGAGCAAGCAGTGCGTCACTATCAAGACTACGCTCAAAAAATCCGTGAAGTTGTAACTCACTTACTATACGCAAATCACAATAAAGAAGAGATTGTCGATGAAACATCAGAGGATGGAGAAGTAGTTACTTCTTTTATCGACTATCACGACTTATTAATTGAACGTCCGGTTAAAAAGACTGGATACTTAGTGATTTCATCTGATCAAGGACTTGCTGGGAGTTACAACTCTTCCATTTTCCAATCAACAAGAGAAATGTTAGAGTTAGACCACCAATCAAAAGATGAATATGTCATCTTAACGATTGGGGATGCTGCAAGTCGCTTCTTCAAAAAAATGGGAGTGGATGTGCGTCTTGAAATTAACGACGTATCCGATATTCCAACCTTTGAAGAAGTAAGAAAGATTGTGTCAAGTGCAGTCCAAATGTTCCGTGACGGTGAATTTGATGAATTTTACGTTTGCTATAATCACCACGTAAACGCACTTTTATCAAACTACCGTGTTGAAAAAATGTTACCAATTATCGACTTGGATGCTGAAGAAGCAAAAGAGTACGAATTGGATTATATTTTTGAACCAAACAAGGAAATTATTATGGACATCTTGCTTCCACAATATGCGGAATCGCTTATTTACGGAGCCATTATCGATGCCAAATCAGCAGAACATGCGTCTCGTATGACTGCGATGAGAAGTGCGACTGATAATGCGAAAGATTTAATCAGTAACTTAACACAAGATTTGAACCAGAGACGACAAGCGCAAATTACACAAGAAATTACAGAAATTGTCGGTGGAGCAGCCGCTCTGGAAGAACATTAGGATTTTAGAAGGAGGAAAATGGATTGAGAACTGGAAAGATTTTACAAGTTGTAGGGCCAGTTGTAGACGTGGTATTTCCTTTAGAAGAAGGCGTTCCAGATATTCATAATGCATTACAAGTTGTGAAAACAGCCAATGATGGTAGCGAAAAAACTGTTACTTTGGAAACTGCTGTAGAATTAGGGGACGGTGCAGTTCGTACAATCGCCATGGAATCTACAGATGGTTTGCAACGTGGCATGAAAGTGGTGGACTTAGGACGCACAATTAGCGTTCCGGTGGGACCTGAAACATTAGGTCGTGTCTTCAACGTTCTTGGAGATACAATCGACTTGAAGGAACCATTCCCAGCAGATTTCACAAGACATGAAATCCATAAACCAGCGCCAAAATTTGAAGAATTAAACAGTCAATACGAAATCCTACAAACAGGGATTAAAGTTATTGACCTTTTAGCACCATATCTTAAAGGTGGTAAAATCGGTTTGTTCGGTGGTGCCGGTGTAGGGAAAACCGTATTAATTCAAGAATTGATTCATAATATTGCAGAAGAACTTGGTGGTATTTCAGTATTTACAGGGGTAGGGGAACGTACTCGTGAAGGGAACGACCTTTACCATGAAATGCAAGAGTCAGGTGTATCTGCTAAAACAGCGATGGTGTTTGGACAAATGAACGAACCACCAGGAGCTCGTATGCGTGTAGCACTTACAGGTTTAACGATTGCGGAATACTTCCGTGATATGGAAAAACAAGACGTGCTTTTATTCATCGATAACATTTATCGTTTCACACAAGCAGGTTCAGAAGTATCAGCTCTGCTTGGACGTATGCCTTCTGCCGTAGGGTATCAACCAACACTTGCAACTGAAATGGGTCAATTACAAGAACGTATCAGTTCAACTAAAGACGGATCTATTACATCTATTCAAGCGATTTACGTGCCAGCCGATGACTATACTGACCCGGCTCCAGCAACAACATTCGCCCACTTAGATGCAACTACAAACTTAGAGCGTCGTTTAACAGAACAAGGGATTTATCCAGCGGTGGATCCACTTGCTTCAACTTCAAGTGCCCTAACTCCAGAAATTGTTGGGGAAGAACACTATGAAGTAGCGATGAAAGTACAACAAATGCTTCAACGTTATCGTGAATTACAAGACATCATTGCCATCTTAGGGATTGATGAATTGTCAGATAGCGAAAAAGTTATTGTAAACCGTGCAAGAAGAATTCAATTCTTCTTATCACAAAACTTCCACGTTGCCGAAGCATTTACAGGACAACCTGGTTCATACGTTCCAATTAAAGATACGGTTCGCGGATTTAAAGGAATTATCGATGGTTTATATGATGATATTCCAGAAGATATGTTCCGTAACGTAGGACCAATCGAAGACGTGATTAAAAAAGCTAAAGCAGCAGGGTTTTATGGAGGAAACTAAAGATGGCTGAACATGAATTACTGGTCGTTGTCACAACACCAGAAGGAAAAGTGTATAACCATCGTTCCTATTCTGTGAGTGCCGATGCAGTCGATGGCGGAATCACCATACTACCGCATCATGCTCCAATCATGCTTCCTTTAAAAATCGGTGCACTTCGAGTGAAACGATTCTTAGAGGATTCACCAACTGATTATATTGCAATCGGTGGTGGAGTTATGGAAGTGCGGGATAATGTCGTAACGATTATTGCCAACGTGGCTGAGCGTGCAAGAGACATTGACGTGACTCGTGCAGAGCAAGCGAAAGATAAAGCGGAAAAAGTACTTAGTGACGAATCTCGTTCGAAGAGTGATGTTGAACGTGCGAAAATCGCTTTAAGCAAGGCAATCAACCGTATTGGTGTTTCTAAACATAGAAGAAAATAAATAAGAGAGGATGCAACATCCTCTCTTTTATTGTTGTAACGAAAAACACTAGCAGAGAATTCTGCTAGTGTTTTTTGATTTTATAAGATTTCTTTGATGTATGTTTCGAGTTCTTCTTGAGTTAGAACACCGGCCATTTTTTTAACAATGTTTCCATCTTTATCGACAAAGATTAGGGTTGGAATTTCTGTAATCTCATGATATTTTTGGAAGCTTGAATCAACATCTGAGTAATAATTGAGCGAAAGAGAATGTTCTTTCAAGTATTTTTTCCCATTCTCAATCGGTTCTTTTTGACTAATCATCGCAACGCCAACGAAGGCATTAGCAAAAATCTTAAGAGGT
>CALJSD010000143.1 GCA_937976325.1 uncultured Carnobacterium sp. | reverse complement strand
ACCTAGTAAAATCGCATCATTTCTTTCTTGAAAACGACGTTGGATTCTTCGACCCATTTGAGGACCTTTTTGAGCAAGCAGTTCAATTTGATGAGTACGGCAGAAGTCTTCTAACAGACTCTCTACCGCTAAGAGCGCTTCTACTGAATGCATCAATACGAGCATTCTTCCGCCCTTTCGCTCATAGATTTTTTCAATACAGTCAGCGATTTGCACATGATACTGATGACTCGAAGCAGAATTGACTGCTACCAAATCATTCGGAATAAAGATTTGATGCTCGGCACTTTCTGATTTCGTCTCAATCACAGTGAGCTTTTCTTTGGCCTCTAACTCATAGAATAACGGAGTAAAAGTTGGAATCGTTGCAGAAATTCCAATCAATTGTCTCATCTTCTCTCTAAACTGATTGAAGACTTCAATGACTGGTTTCACTCTTAATAATTCGAGAGTATTTTGTCCATACTGTTCTTTTTCTTCGATGACAAAATAATCACTACCCTCCGTTTGAAATAGAGAGATAGACTCCATTAGTTCTTTTAATAAATAACTACTTTCTTCAAATAAAGTGGTCTTATCCGCATTGGCTTGCAGTAAATTCATTACACCAGAAAGAGCCTTCTGCATTGCATTTACCATTTCACAGTGAATCGAATCTTTCCACTCGGTTGCTGTAAATACAAATGAATTGGTCAGTTGTTGGCCCCTCTTCAACTCTTCAAACCATGTTTCATATAGATCACAAATTTCTAATAACTTACGATTCATCGTACGAGAGAGATGTTCCTCTTCTTTTGAAAAATGGAACATTGCATTCAAATGATGATCAGACCACAATTGCTGCAACTCAAATAAATGAGAGAAGTTAACAGTAGTCGTTCCGTATTGCTCTAGGGCATGTTCAAACTGTTGCACTTCATCCAGAATAACAATAGGTCTAATGCGATTTGCAATACTCGATGCGTACTGGATGAGAAATGCATGATTCGTTACCACAATCGGGCTCTGCGAAACAGAAGCGACTGCTCTATCCCAATAAAGGCTGGACCCTTCTGTAGCATCTTTTACCGAAATTTCATTCCATAATGTTACTTGATGTAGAACTTGATTGCATTCGGACAAATCACCCGTTTGCGTCTTTGTAATCCAAACGAGTAACCCCATAATAGAAAGGCTGTTTCTCGGACTTCTCTCCTCTTGATACTTGTGAATTGCACGCTTGAAGGCTGTTAAATCAATATAGTGTCTTTGCCCTTTTATGGAAACAATCGGCGTTTTAATCTTTAACTCTGAAACAAGTGGAGCAATACTATCCTCCATCAATTGCTGTTGCAATAGTAAGTTTGACGTCACAATCCAGATTGGTTTCCGCTTACTTGCTTTTTCAAATGCTGCCAGTAAGTAAGCGTATGTTTTCCCTGAACCAGGGCTGGCTTCAATAAAATGCAAAGGTTCAGCTGTTTCAATCAACGATTCTATGACGGTTATCATCTCACGCTGACTTGCCTTATCTTCTAAGAATCCAGAATCTACTAATTTCTGATAAGCTTCAACTGCATTCGTTTTTCGTTTAGAAGACTTTAGTTCTACCTCTTTTAACGCTAGAGGAGAAATGACAAAACCTTGTTCTAAAGGAAATTCTTGTTTTTCTTCTTTTCCTTTTTCTTCTAAAATTTCCTCAAAAATCGTACCCGTATCCCCTAGTAATTCTCCAGAGAATTCGGTCAGCTGCTTCAACGTAATCGTCGACAACTCTCGAAACTTAGTCTTCATTTTTAAGAATAGTTCAGCTGTTGCTCGAGCATCGCTGCCTGCTGTATGTACTTGAGTATGAAGAATCTCAAGCGACTCTGTTAAGTCACTAAGACGATAGCTAAGGGCTGTTGGATAACAGATTTGCGCTAGTTGCACCGTATCAATAAGCGGTACCTCTAATTCTAATCCTAATGCATCTTGTAAGGCTGACATGATAAAAGGTCCGTCAAACCCAACATTATGCGCGACGAGCGTTCGGTCTTCTAACAGATTAAAAATCGTCATTGCCACTTCATCAAAATAGGGAGCCGTTGCCACATCCGCATTCGTCACTCCCGTTAATAATTGAATCTCGAATGGAATACTTTTTTCAGGATTAATATTGAGTGAGACATGCTCAATCACTTCATCGCCATCGATTAAGGTACAGCCAAACTGGAAGATTCGATCCCCCGATTCGTATTTTGGCCCTGTCGTTTCCAAATCAATGACCGCATATTTTCTCATTATCCGAGCGCTCCTTTCTAAAGAATTCCTACTTATTTAGTTTACTAACTTATTCCTCTTGTTGCAAACAGTAGAAAGGTTTTAAGGCAAAAAAGAAGCTTGAGCAATGCCCAAGCTGTCTTTTATCATTTTGAAAGTTGATTAAACGGTTTTACCTTTATCAATCACGACTTGTACTTCTTCTGTACCTGTTAAAACAGTATGTTGTTTTACCGTAACATCTTTATCAGCAATCACATACTCTAAATGAGCTCCTGATTTAATTACGGTATTTGAAAGAATGATACTGTTACGAACAACCGCACCTTCTTCTACGACAACATCACGGAAGATAATACTATTTTCAACCGTACCACGAATCTTCGAACCGTCTCCGAGAATCGAATTCTTCACTACAGCTTTCTTACCATAGCCTGTAGGGACCGTATCTTTAACACGCGTAATCACTTGAGTACCAGAAAGGAATACATCATGAAGATTTTCAAAATCAAGCATATCCATATTTAAGTCATAGTAATCTTTAATCGTATTAACGACCTTCAAGTATCCTTTAATTTGATATGCATATACACGTAATGTTTCAAGGTTCTTAGCGATATAGTCACGTAAGATATCTTCCCAACCAAGTGTTAACCCCTTTTTAACAATGCCATTGAATAATTCTTTTGTTAAAATGTAGATTTTCACTTGTGTTGCACATTCATGATCAGATCCGTCGAAGTGATAAAGCGACTCATACACTTTATGATTTTCATCAAAGATAATTTGTGATTCCCCTACTGTTGGTTTGCGATACGTATACGCAACAGTAATATCAGAACCAGTATCTAAGTGATATTGGAACATTTCTTTGAAATCAATTTTACCGATAATGTTTGTATCAGCTAAAATAACAAACTCTTCATCAAGATCTTGCGTATACACCATTGTATTGGCTAACGCTTCGATTTTATTTTGTGGGATACGTGTTGATAAGTAGTTTGACATCGGAGTAATAATCTTCAAACCACGGTGTTTACGGTTCAAGTCCCAATCTTTTCCTGAAGCTACATGATCGAGTAATGATTTGTAATTATGATTCGTTAATAGTGCAATATTATCGATATCTGCATGAACAAGAGATGAAAGCATAAAGTCCACCATACGATAACGAGAAATTACTGGTAAAGCGGCTGCCGTACGATTTCTGACTAACCCTTGAAGGTCGTCATTTCTATAATTATCTGCATACAATACACAAAACGCTTTGATCATATTAATTTCCTCCAACTTTCGTATCTTCTTCTACCACTTCGAAATTGCCGATTACGGTAATCATATCTTTACCAAGTTCAATTTCTTCATGGCCTACAGTCACACCGCTTTTTACAACCGTGCCTTCTGCAATAATTGAGTTCACAACTGTTGCGCCCTCTTCAATGACCGCATTCTGCATGATGATACTTCCAAGGACTTTAGAATTTTGAGCAATCGATACTCCAGACGATACAATTGATTCATGGACTTTTCCGAGTACAATTGTTCCATCTGAAATCATTGATTCAGTCACTTCGGCGCTCTCTCCGATATATTGAGGAAGTCTGCCTTCGTGACGATAATAAATCTTCCAAGTTTTATCAGAAATATTAAAGTCTTCTTTTCGTTTGATTAAGTCCATGTTTGCTTCCCATAGACTTTCGATAGTACCTACGTCTTTCCAATATCCTGCAAATGGGAAAGCGTAAATACGACGGTCTTCTTCAAGTAACATTGGAATAATGTTTTTACCGAAGTCTTTTTCACTTTCTGGATTTTCTTCATCACGAATTAAATATTCTTTAAGCACTTTCCAGTTAAAGATGTAAATTCCCATCGATGCTTTTGTTGAAACCGGATGTTCAGGTTTTTCCAAGAATTCTACGATGCGTAAATCATCATCCGTATTTAAAATACCGAAACGACTTGCTTCTTCTAGTGGGACATTAATATGAGCAACCGTCAAGTCTGCTTTTTTCTCTTTATGGAATTCAAGCATCTTGTTGTAGTTCATTTTATAAATGTGGTCCCCAGATAAGATTAATACGTACTCAGGATCATACTGCTCGATATACTTAATATTTTGATAAATAGCATTGGCAGTCCCTTTATACCATTCCCCTGTTTTTCCAGCTGTATATGGAGGAAGAATTGTTAACCCTCCGTCTACACGGTCTAAGTCCCAAGGGTTCCCATTCCCCATGTAAGAGTTCAACTCAAGAGGCATAAACTGAGTTAACACCCCAACAGTAGAAATACCTGAATTTGCACAGTTTGAGAGAGGAAAATCGATGATACGATACTTCCCACCAAAAGGAACAGCTGGTTTCGCCATATCCTTTGTTAGTACTTGCAAGCGAGTTCCTTGTCCGCCTGCGAGTAGCATTGCTACGATTTCTTGCTTTCTTGCCATACGTTCAACCCCCGATTATTGATTGTTAATGATATACAGTGTAGAAAACGGTGGAACATTCACCGCGAGTGTATAATCAAATCCTTTATGTGGTTTCGTAACTGTATGAAGTCCACGATTCACCACTCCAGATCCATTATACTTTTTAGCGTCAGAGTTGAGAGCAACTTTATAGCTTCCCCATTTCGAAACGCCAATTTCGTAATTTTTAATATGGTTCCCTGAGAAGTTTGAGATAACGATGACTGAATCTCCTTTAGAATTCATTCTTGAGAAGACGAAGCAGTTATTCCAAACATCTTCCACCTCATGCCATCTAAATCCTGTCCAGCCTCCGTCAAGTTGCCACAGTTCTGAATGCTTCTTGTAGAAGGCGTTTAAATCTTTCACATAGCGATGAGTCGCATCATGAATTGGATATTTGAGTAAGAACCAATCTAATTCGCGTTCTTCATTCCACTCAATCATTTGTGGAATTTCATTTCCCATGAAGTTTAATTTCTTACCAGGGTGAGCCATCATATAGCCCATGAAAGCTCGATAGTTAGAAAACTTGTCTTCATAAGAAACAGACGCTTTATCTAGTAACGATTTCTTCCCGTGAACGACTTCATCATGAGAAATCGGTAAGATGTAGTTCTCTGAGAAGGCGTACATCATCGAGAACGTAAATTGATTATGGATGCCACCTCTAAATAGAGGATCTTTCTCTAAGTAATCTAGAGAGTCATTCATCCAACCCATATTCCATTTGAAGTGGAATCCGAGTCCACCTTCTTCTACTGGTTTGGTAACCCCAGCGAAAGCAGTAGACTCTTCAGCAATCATCATGACACCTGGATATTCATTACGTACATAATCATTCAGAGATTGAATAAATCGAATCGCTTCTAAGTTTTCAAATCCTCCGTAAATATTACGAGCTGATTCTTCTTCACTTCTGCAATAGTTATAGAACAACATTGAACTTACAGCATCCACGCGAAGTCCATCGATGTGGAATTTTTCAAGCCAGAATACTGCACTTGAATACAAGAATGAAAGCACTTCTGTCTTGCCGTAATCAAACGCTCTCGTTCCCCATCCTTTATGTTCTTGGATACGAGGGTCACCGTATTCATAGCACGGTGTGCCATCAAATTCATATAACCCAAAAGCGTCTTTTGTAAAATGCCCTGGTACCCAGTCCAAGATAATTCCAATACCTGCCCTGTGACATTCATCCACAAAATACATAAAGTCTTCTGGAGTTCCAAATCTTGAAGTCGCTGCAAAGAATCCTGTCACTTGATATCCCCATGACTTATCATACGGATATTCTGTAATTGGCAACAATTCAATATGCGTGTAGTTCATCTCTTTCACATATGGAATGAGTACATCCACTAACTCACGATAAGAATACGGATCACCATTTTCTTTCTTCTTAAACGAGCCTAGCTCAACTTCATAAATGTTTAACGGTAGTTGATAAGGGACAGTTCTTTGTTTCATCCACTTTTCGTCTGACCATTGGAATTCAGGAAAATCGTATACTTTAGATGCTGTTTTCGGTCTTGTTTCCGCATGGCGTGCATATGGATCTGCTTTCCATAACCAATCTCCATGATGTGGAACAATCACATATTTATAAGCATCGTACTCTTTTACATTTGGAATTGTGATTTCATAAATCCCATTTTGATTGATACGCTCCATTTTGTAATCGGTTGGTCTCCATTCACAGAAATCCCCCGTTACATAGACTTCTTTTGCATTTGGAGCCCATACGCGGAATGTACATTCGTTATCACCTAAGAAGCTACCAAGGAAATCATAACTATGAAAATTCCTTCCTTCATGAAATAAATATTCTGCTAGTTGTTGCACTAAGCCATCACTCCTTTACGCATTCGCTCACAAAAATAAAATAAGCGTTTTCACAGTTGGAATAAAAAATTAGAGAAGGTTGATTTTGAAACATTTCTCTTGTTTAAATTATAACATATTTCTTAAATTTTCACAGTGGGTTTCATGAATTTTCTTGAAAATTTTTGTTTAATTCTCTGTACTTTTCATGAAACCCGTTTTGGTATCACTTTTTACCACTTTGTATTACAATGAACATAGATTTACAAAAAAAGGGGCCTATTATGATTTTCTATCACTCACTAAAAAATAAGTATCCTTCAGGAGCAGTGACGGATAACCAAACTATTTTTATACAAGTTAAAGTTACGAAAGAGACTCACCTCTCTTCTATCCAATTAGTTTTAAAAGAAGATTTAACGCAAACAACAAGCATCTATCATCCAAGTCGTTCTACGATTGAAGCAGATGCAACTTTATTCTCATTTGAAATTTCACCATTGCATTCAGGACTATATTTCTACTACTTTGAAGTTCGTTCTGAAATCGGTACTTACTTCCTTAGCAACCATGAATTCCAAGCAGTTCCTGTTCTCAACTATCATGAGATTAACAGCTGGCAATTAACGGTTTACGAAGAACAATTTACGACTCCAGAATGGTTTAAAGGCGGGATTATGTATCAAATCTTCCCTGACCGTTTCAAGAAAAGTGATAAATATAAAGCAAAAAAAGCAGCCAACGAAGAGATTCGTTACCGTCACGACGACTGGGACGAATTGCCTCAATCAAGTATCACACATGAAAATTACAAAGCTCAGGATTTCTATCTTGGGAATTTAAAAGGAATCGAAGAAGAACTCGAACACTTCAAAGCCTTAAATATAAATTGTATTTACTTAAATCCAATTATGGAGAGCCCAGATAACCACCGCTACTCCACTGCGGATTATTTCAATGTGGATCCATATTTAGGAACAAATGAAGACTTTAAAAAACTATGTGCGAAATTCAGAAAAAATGGAATCGAAATTATTCTAGACGGCGTATTTAGCCATACTGGTGATGACAGTATTTATTTCAACAAGCAAGGTCATTATGATAGCGTTGGTGCCTATAACTCAACTGAGTCTCCATACTATCCTTGGTTTAGCTTTATGGAGTTTCCAGATACGTATCACTCTTGGTGGGGCTTTACAAACCTTCCAACGGTGAATAAATTGGAACCTTCCTATATGAAATTTATCAATGATCCAAAAACTGGTGTCTTACCCTTCTGGCAACATCTTGGTATTGGTGGATGGCGTTTAGACGTTGCGGATGAATTTCCTGACGAGTTCTTAGACGCATTACGAGTAACTGTTAAACAAACAGACCCAAATGCCCTCATTATTGGTGAAGTTTGGGAAGATGCGACTACGAAATTTGCTTATGACCATCGCCGTCGTTATTTCTTAGGAAAACAACTGGACAGCGTGATGAACTACCCTTGGAAAGATGCGATTATCAATTTTGTTCAAACAAAGAACTCACACGCTTTACGCTATGCCATTGAAGAAATCATTGATCATTATCCAAAACCTGCTCTAGACGTTCTAATGAACTTGCTGGATAGTCACGATACGGAACGTATTATTACAAAAATTGGTTTTGGCGATACAGAAGCTGTTCCACTTCATGAGCGCCCAACACTTGAATTAACCGGTGCTGAACTTGAAGATGCGATTCAAAAGCTAAAGATTGCAAGCTTTATCCAATTTACTCTACCAGGTGTTCCTTCGATTTATTATGGGGATGAAATTGGAATGCAAGGATTCCGTGATCCATATAACCGTAAGACATTCAGCAAGAAAGAAATCAACGAAGAAATCTTCGAGCATTATAAAGCATTAACAGCTTTTAGAACAGAAAACAAAGAAGACTTCAAGGGAGATTTCAATGTCATTTACGAAAACAATGGATGCCTTGTTTACCAACGTGGCTCTCTCCTATGTGCCGTGAATATGAATGAACATACGGAATACATTGAAGGTCTTCATGGAAAACAAATTTTTGCAAGTCACCAAATAAGAAACCATCCAAACGGACTTCTTGTTCCTGCATATGGATTTGCTGCTTATCAAATTTAATCCATAAAAAAAGATTCTCACTGTGAGGCGTGCCTCACTTGTGAGAATCTCTTTTTTATTATTTTAACCTTGAACAGGTTTGATGTGCCAAATGTCTTTTGCATATTCTTTAACTGAACGGTCAGCTGAGAAGATACCTGCATTTGCAATATTTGCGAGGCTCATCTTCATCCATTTAGATGAATCATTAAAGTCTTTTTCAATGCGTTCTTGCGCCTCGACATAGCTATCAAAGTCAGCCAAACACATATAGTGATCTTGAGTTAATAAGTAATCCACGATAAAGTTGAAGTTCATACCACCAACTGTCATTGTGCGAATGAAATCAAGAACAGTCTTAATCTTAGGTGAATTATTGTAGTATTCCCAAGGTTTGTAGCCCTTAGCATATAACGCATCTACTTCTTCTGTTTCTAAACCGAAGATGACAATATTGTCTTCTCCTACAGCTTCGTAGATTTCAACGTTTGCTCCGTCCATTGTACCAAGAGTCACTGCACCATTTAACATCAGTTTCATGTTACCAGTACCACTCGCCTCTTTACCCGCTTGAGAGATTTGTTCACTCACATCCGCACCTGGCAAGATGATTTCCGCTAGAGTCACTTTGTAGTCTGGAATGAATACTACTT
>CALJSD010000142.1 GCA_937976325.1 uncultured Carnobacterium sp. | reverse complement strand
CCTGTCATGATTTCATTTTCATATTGAATGAATTCATTGTAGATGTTTGTACGTTCAGCATCACGAAGACGTTGCATAATCACTTGTTTCGCTGTTTGAGCAGCAATACGTCCGAAGTCTTTAGGAGTTACTTCGAAACGAATTTTATCGCCAACTTCATAAGCTTTATTTTTCGCATGTGCTTCTTCTAGACTTACTTCAAGAGTTGAATCGAATACATATTCAACAACTTCTTTAACTGCATATACATGCATATTGCCTTTCTTTTGGTCAAACTCCACTTCAACGTTTTGAGCTTGTCCGTAGTTTTTCTTATATGCAGACACTAACGCTGCTTCTAAAGCTGTAATCACGACATCTTTAGAGATTCCTTTTTCTTCTTCGAGAACAGTTAATGCTCGTAGCATTTCTTTACTCATGTGTTTACTCCTTTACTCCTTAGAATTTGATTGCAAGACGTGCTTTTGCAATATTCTTACGATCAATTGTAAATTCTTTTGTTCTTGTTTTGATTTGTACGTTTAATGTTACCGTTTCTTCATCGACTGAAAGAAGAGTTCCTTCAAGGAATTTCTCACCTTCAACGTTTTGATAAAACGATAAGTGTACATATGAACCAATCGCTGCTTTTAATTCTTCCTCGTTTCTTAACGGGCGCTCTGCACCTGGTGAAGAAACTTCTAAGAAGTAAGCTTGTGGAATTGGATCTGGGTCTTGTGCATCAAGAATTTCACTAAATTTTTCACTCATAAACGCGCAGTCATCTAAATCAATTCCGCCCGGTTTATCTAAGTAAAAACGTAGAAACCAATTCTTTCCTTCTTTTACAAATTCTAAGTCGAATAACTCAAAGCCTTCTTTTGCAATTACTTCTTTAGTAAGCTCTGTTACCGTCTCAGTTACTTTACTCATAGCCTCAACCTCCTTGCTACTTGAGTCCATGTCGATAAAAAGAGTGAGCGTTTCCGCTCACTCTCCTCTCAACTACTATTCTACTTTGTTAGTATACCATATACTTTGTTAAAATACCAACTATTGTGATATTAGAACAAATCATCGAATAATGATAATTGGTTTTCATCTGGTAAGTGGTCTAAGACTTTGTTTTCTGTCATATAGTCAATAAGCGTCTTCGATACTTTACCACGTGTCGCCAAATCTTTCTTCGATAGGAATGGTTGTTCTTGTCTTGCTTCAACGATTTTGTTTGCAACGTTCAAGCCTAATCCTTGAATCGCTCTAAATGGAGCAATCAGTGAATCACCTTCGATGACAAAATTACTTGCTTCAGATTTATCCACGTCGACCATCTTGAAGTGGAAACCACGTTCCACCATCTCGTTGGCTAATTCAAGAACGGTTAGCAAGTTTTGTTCTTTCGTACTTGCTTCCATTCCTTTTTCGCGAATTTCTTTAATACGTTTCTTAATCATCTCTTTCCCTTGAGACATGGCAACGATATCGAAATCTTGCGCACGCACTGAGAAATAAGCACAGTAGTATAACAATGGTTTATGTACCTTAAACCAAGCAACACGCAATGCCATTAAAACGTAGGCTGCCGCATGGGCTTTCGGGAACATATATTTAATCTTCAAGCAAGATTGAATATACCATTCTGGTACATTGTTTTCTCTCATAATCGCTTGGAAGTCGTCAGGAATTCCTTTCCCTTTACGAACCCCTTCCATGATTTTGAAAGCAATCCCTTCTTCAACGCCTTTATGGATTAAATACACCATGATGTCGTCACGACAACCGATAACGTCGGCAAGCGGGATATTATGAAGACGAATCAACTCTTCGGCATTTCCAAGGTATACGTCCGTACCGTGTGACAAACCAGAAATTTGAAGTAATTCAGTGAATGTTGAAGGTTTTGTTTGTTCTAACATTCCACGAACGAATTTCGTCCCAAATTCTGGAATCCCAAGTGTACCTGTATTGGAGTCGATTTGCTCAGGAGTTACTCCCAACACTTCAGTACCACCAAAGATTTTCATCACTTCTGGATCATCAGGTGGAATCGATTTTGGATCCATTCCTGATAAATCTTGTAACATACGAATTACGGTCGGATCATCGTGTCCAAGAATATCAAGTTTTAATACATTATCGTGAATTGAATGGAAGTCAAAGTGGGTTGTTCTCCACTCAGCACTCAAATCATCTGCTGGGTATTGAATTGGCGTAAAGTCATACACATCCATATAGTCTGGAATTACAATAATCCCACCCGGGTGCTGACCTGTACTTCTTTTAACCCCTGTACATCCACTAGCTAAACGCTCAATTTCAGCTTGACGAAGTTCGAGTCCTAAATCACGTTCATACCCTTTTACATAACCAAAAGCAGTCTTTTCAGCAACCGTACTGATTGTTCCTGCACGATATACATAATCTTCCCCGAACAATACTTTTGTATAGTTATGCGCTTGTGGTTGATATTCCCCACTAAAGTTCAAATCGATATCGGGAACTTTATCTCCGTAGAATCCTAGGAAGGTTTCAAACGGAATGTCATGTCCATCTTTAACCATTCTCGTATTACATCTTGGACAGTTTTTTTCAGGTAAATCAAAACCTGAACCAACAGAACCATCATCAAAGAATTCTGATAATTGACATTGAGGACAACGATAGTGTGGCGCTAATGGATTCACTTCGGTAATTCCTGTTAATGTCGCAACTAGAGACGACCCTACAGACCCACGTGATCCAACCAAATACCCGTCCTGATTACTCTTTAATACTAGTTTTTGAGCAATTAAATAAATTACCGAAAAACCATTTCCAATAATACTCTTTAGCTCTTTTTTAATACGATCCTCAACAATTTTTGGTAAAGGATTTCCATACCATTCATGTGCTTTATCGTAACTCAATTTAGTAATTTCATCAGCGGCGCCTTCGATTTTAGGAGTAAATAACTCATCTTTCACAGGAGTAATTTCTTCTAATTGATTGCTAACCCAATTCGAGTTAGTCACAACCACTTCATAAGCTTTTTCTTCACCAAGAAACGCGAATTCTTTTAACATCTCATCAGTTGTTCTTAAATGTGCATCTGGATATTCTTGAGGAACACCATTGTTTAATGATGTCAGAAGAATCTCTCGATAAATCTTGTCTTCTGGATTTAAGTAGTGAACATTCCCAGTCGCTACAACTGGTTTCCCTAACTCTTCTCCCAGGCGAACTAAGTTTTGAATAATCTCTTCTAAATGATGCTCGTTACGAATTAATTCTTTCTTGATTAAAGGTCGATAGATGGCTTTCGGCATAATTTCAATATAGTCATAAAATTTAGCCTTTTCTTTAGCCTCGTTGTATCCTTTTTGCATCATCGCTTCAAACACTTCACCTTCAGCACATCCTGAACCTAACAGGAACGAATCTCGACGGCTTGAAAGCATGCTTCTTAAAATACGAGGGACGCGGTAGTAATACTCGATATTGGATTGAGATACAACCTTGAACAACTCTTTTAGTCCAGCTTGATCTTTTGCAAAAATCGTCGCATGGAATGGACGTCCGTTTTTAAAGACTTCTTCTGGATGAATATTGGTATTTAATTCATCATGATATAACAGATTATGCTCTGTAGCCGCTTCTTTTAAGAAAATATGGCATAAATAACCCGTTGTCTCAGAGTCGTACACGGCACGGTGGTGTTG
>CALJSD010000141.1 GCA_937976325.1 uncultured Carnobacterium sp. | reverse complement strand
CAAGTCTCAACTAGAACAGCATTTAGAAACAAAATGATACAACGGTGCATATAGTCACCAAGATTACCTATCCTAGAATCACGACTGATTAAAGCTATACCACGCTGCAAACGAGACAAAATTCGCCCTACTAAATGTGGGGAAAAATACATCTCATTAGGCACATTATTAACCCAGTTCAGCAAAACTTCTAAAAACGCTTTATCCTTATCCTCAAATTCAACAGAATATTGCTCATCGTCATTATCTAGTATGTCTTGGGGATTGGAATTAAATTCAGCTCCTAAACGTCCCAACAAAGGCATTGCATACGTCCTTCTAATCCCAGCACTTTTCAGAACACTATACAAATTATTTATATTCGACAATTGGGATGTTCGTGCATACTTTAAAAGTTCACCGATTGTAGCCAATAGTCGATGAAAAGAAGCACAGACTATAGTAGACTGTTTCCAACTTGAAGTAACTACCGTTACAGGGGCAGATAATGAAGAAAAAGCAGAAGAGATAGCTCAAGCATTAGATTTATGGATGTTAGGAAAACAAGATTTTAGCGAATTTGAAACATTCCCGACTAAAAAAGATGTAGAAACAAGAGAAGTAACTTCAACGGAAAGAAAAACAATCGAAGACAATCGTCAACGGTTAATTGTTGGAGATTCTCAGGCAGTAAAAGCTCAAATAGATGAATTGTGCCAAGTTTGTAATCCGGATGAATTATTAATGATTCCACTAGTTGGAGGATTTGAAAATCGGAAACGTGCGTTAGAATTATTCGCACAAATGTATCAGTAGAAAGGACGAATAAAATGAGAAAATTTGCAAATTTTTTATGGATTGATAAAGAAGGAGACCGTTATACGATTCGTATGACACCAGAATTACAAGATGATGTGGGTACAATTGGTTTTGTTCAATTTAGCCAAGATGAAGTGTTAGAAGCTGAAGAAGAAATTGTTAGTATTGAAGCTTCAAAAACAGTGATGTCTATTGTGACTCCAATTGGAGGAAAAGTAGTGGAATATAATAAAGCTGCAGTAGATGAACCAACATTATTAAACTCTGAAAAACCAGAAGAACATTGGTTAGTTGTATTAACAGATGTTGATGAAGCGCAATTTATGGCATTAGAAGATGAATAAAAACACGCAAATTCATCGATTACAGCAAATGATTGCTTTTTTGATGGAGGAAAAAGGCGAAGTTATTCCAGATTTCTCTGGGAAATTAGAAAAAGAATTAGAAGAAATTTGGCGTGGGTTGGTCAATATTCGACCTGCTAGTCAAGCGGATATCCGTTATTTAGAATTGGAAGAGGCTTATTTAAAGCAATACCATACGGGGATAATTGTTGGATTGGAAAGTTGCCAAGATACCAATGAAGAGAGAGTAAAATTATATCATGGGGACTTATGTCATTTAGAAGTGGATGCAATTGTAAATGCGGCGAATAGTGATTTATTAGGATGCTTTATTCCAAATCATCGTTGTATTGATAATGCAATTCATACGTTTGCAGGGGTTAAGTTAAGAGAATGTTGTCATCAAATTCAACTTGCTCAGAAGAAAAAAGAACCGGTGGGAACTGTGAAGGTGACACCAAGTTTTCATTTGCCGTGTAAGTATGTTTTTCATACAGTGGGGCCTTTTGTTCCCCCTGGAAAGTCCGTTACGCCTATTCGGAAACAATTATTAGAGAAATGTTATATGAGTTGCTTAAAGAAAGCAGAAGAAATGAAGTTAGAAAGTATTGCTTTTTGTGGGATTTCAACGGGTCAATTTGGTTTTCCGATAGAAGATGCTGCACAAATTGCAGTTTCAGTTGTAAAAGGCTGGGCTAAGCAACATGTCTTCCCAGAAACGTTGATTTTATCAACGTATACAAATGAAGAACAAATGACCTATGAAAAATTATTACAATTATGATAGAAGGGAGGGGAAGTAGTGGAGTGGATTACACCGATACAAAAGATGGAAAATCAGGCGCAACAATTAAAAAGTTTGTTTGAAGAAGCAGATGGTATTGTTGTAGGGATTGGAGCAGGAATGTCTGCTGCGGATGGATTTACTTATATTGGGGAACGTTTTGAATCAGCTTTTCCAGATTTTATTGAAAAGTATCAATTATTAGATATGTTACAAGCAAGTTTATTTCAATTTGCCAGTTGGGAAGAGTACTGGTCTTTTCAAAGTCGCTTTATTGCACTGAATTACTTAGATCAACCAGTAGGAGCAGCTTATGTAGAGTTGAAAGAAATGCTTGAAACAAAACCGTATCATATTATTACTACGAATGCTGATAATGCCTTTGAAGTAGCTGGATTTGATATGGAGAAAGTATTTCATATTCAAGGAGAATACGGACTATTACAATGTAGCCAACATTGTCATCCGCAAACTTATCGAAAAGATGAGCTAATTCGGGAAATGATTGCAAGGCAAAAAGATATGAAAGTCCCGTATGAATTAATTCCGTTTTGTCCAGAATGTGGTGCACCATTAGAGATTAATAAGCGTAATGCTGAAAAAGGGATGGTAGAATCTGCAGATTTCTTTGAACAAAAAGCTCGTTATGATGCTTTTTTAAAACAATATGAGACAGGAAAAGTAGTCTATTTAGAAATTGGAATTGGATTTACAACACCACAATTTATTAAAATACCATTCCAAAAGAAAGTTACAGAAAATCCAAATGCTGTTTATGTGAGTATGAACCATAAACATTATAGAGTGCCTCAAGTAATTCGAAATCGCACTCTATTATTATCAGAAAATATTGCAACATTAATACACGAAACACATCAATTATTGAAGGAAGAAGGAAAGCTTTATGTATTTGATTGAACCAATTAGAAATGGAAAGTATGTTACAGATGGAGCAGTAGCTCTTGCGATGCAAGTATATGTACAACAAAATGTATTTTTAGATGATGATATTTTATTCCCTTATTACTGTGATCCAAAAGTAGAAATAGGTAAATTCCAAAATACAGTTGCAGAAGTGAATGAACAATATTTAAAAGAACATAATATTCAAGTAGTTAGAAGAGATACTGGTGGTGGTGCCGTATATGTAGATTCAGGTGCTGTTAATATTTGTTATTTAATTCAAGATAATGGAGTGTTTGGAGATTTCAAGAGAACATATGCTCCGGCGATTCAAGCGCTGCATGAGTTAGGGGCAACTGGAGTGGAACAAACTGGTAGAAATGACTTAACGATTGATGGGAAGAAAGTTTCTGGAGCTGCAATGACGATTAGTAATGGTCGTGTTTATGGAGGTTATTCTTTACTATTAGATGTTGATTATGATGCAATGGAAAAAGTTTTGAATCCAAATAAAAAGAAATTACAATCAAAAGGGATTCAATCAACAAGAGCTAGAGTGGGTTCGATTCGTCCAAATTTAGCACCAGAATATCAAGGAATTACCATTGATGAATTTAAAAACTTAATGACTTGCAAGTTGTTAGGAATTGATTCAATAGATGAAGCGAAACGTTATGTGTTAACGGAAGAAGATTGGAAAGCTATTGATGAATTGACAACTAAAAAGTATAAAAATTGGGATTGGAATTATGGAGAATCTCCACAATATAGCGACTACCGTGATGGAAGATTTGCGGCAGGAACGATTCAAGTATACTTAGAAGTGGAACAAGGAAGAATTACAAAATGTAGTATTCGTGGTGATTTCTTCTCTAAACGTGAAATTCAAGATGTAGAAACTCAATTAATAGGTGTTCGTATGGTCAAAGAAGATATTAATGCTGTATTAGACACATTTGAGTTATCAGAATATTTTGGAGCTGTAACTTCTGAAGAACTTACAAAACTCATTTTAGGAGAGTAAGTAAAAAATATTCAAAATTGCAAAAAAATAGTTGACAAGGACTTTTTGTTCCTGTAAACTATTTCCTAGTTGAATGCGACCGAAGACAGTAGGAGGCGTAGCCTTAATATCCTACCGAGGGAGAACAAGTTGATCTTATTTCTCTATGTCTTTGTGGGCATAGAGATTTTTTTATGCCCTACCTAAAATTCAGGAGGTGAAACACGAAGATGAGTGAAGCAATTATTGCTAAAAAAGCGCAACAAGTTTCTGAAGTTGCTGAACAATTCAAAAACGCAACATCTGTTGTAGTAGTGGATTATTTAGGAATTACAGTAGAACAAGCAACAAACTTACGTACAGAATTACGTAACGCAGGTGTACAATTTGCAGTTGTAAAAAACAGCATCTTATCACGTGCAGCTAAAGAAGCTGGTTTAGAAGGAATGGATGACATTTTCAAAGGACCATCAGCTGTAGCTTTCAGTAACGAAGATGTAGTAGCTCCTGCTAAAGTCTTGGCTGACTTTGCTAAAAAAGTTGAAGCTTTAGAAATCAAAGCAGGTGTTGTTGAGGGTAAAGTTTCTTCAAAAGAAGAAATCGAAGCTCTTGCAAAATTACCAAGCCGCGAAGGGTTACTTTCAATGCTATTATCAGTATTACAAGCACCAGTTCGCAACACTGCATTGGCAATCAAAGCCGTTGCAGATCAAAAAGATGGCGCAGCAGCTTAATAAAGCTAGCTAGCTAACTTTTAAAAACACAAAACAAAAATTATTAAAACAACCAAAAAATGGAGGAAATTAAAAATGGCATTAAACATTGAACAAATCATTGCTGACATTAAAGAAGCAACTGTATTAGAATTAAACGACTTAGTAAAAGCTATCGAAGAAGAATTTGGCGTAACAGCAGCAGCTCCTGTAGCTGTAGTAGCAGGTGGCGCTGGTGAAGCTGCAGAAGAAAAATCTGACTTCACTGTAGAATTAACTTCTGCTGGAGACCAAAAAATTAAAGTAATCAAAGTTGTTCGTGAAGCAACTGGATTAGGATTAAAAGAAGCTAAAGCATTAGTTGATGGCGCTCCTGGCGTATTAAAAGAAGGCGTAGCTAAAGAAGAAGCTGAAGCATTAAAAGCTCAATTAGAAGAAGTTGGCGCTTCAGTAACATTAAAATAATTTTTAATGACACTTTTCAAGGTCGGACTATCCAGTCTGGCCTTTTTTGTGTAGAATAGAAGAGATTTGATGGTAGAAAGGGAGCTTTTTGATGAAATTTCATGAATTTGGAGATAATCATAATCCTCATATTGTATTGATTCATGGCGGAGGGAATTCGTGGTGGAATTATTTGAGACAAGCACGTCTTCTGTCAGATAAATATCATGTGATTTTACCAGTTTTAGATGGACACGGAGAAGAGTTCCAAAAGGAGTATGTATCCACGGAGCAATCTGCACAAGAGATTTTGGAATATATAAAAGACCAATGTGATGGGCATGTATTTGCTTTAGGCGGAGTCTCTCTTGGCGGACAAATTGTTATGGAGTTACTTTCGTTAGATGCTCATATAGCTGACAAAGCCATTATTGACGGAAGTCTATGTATACCACAACCTAAACTAGCGAAAATGAGTATCTTGTTAGTAAAATGCTTTGGGAAGTTGATGTTCAGTAAGGCTGCATGTAAAATGCAATTAAAACTCATGAAAAAGATGTATCCTAAGATGGCTTATCCAGAAGAATTAGAAAATTATTATTTGGAAGATATGCCAAGATTGCCAATGAAAACATTGATAACGATTTATAACACCTATATGGCCAGTTATCAATTGAAACCAGCGATTTCAGATAGTTCAGCAGAGGTCCTCTATATTTATGGAGAAAAAGAAATGAAGTGCGTGAAGGAATCGGCAAAACTATTTCAACAAATGCATCATAATTGCATGCTGTATGAGGCAAAGGGGTATAATCATGGATATTTATCCACTTATCTTCCGTTGGAATGGATGGAATTAGTAACACCATTTTTAGAAAGAGAAGAGTAACGTTCAAAGGAAAGGAGGTTTAGCAATGTCATTTACGAGTCATATTGTCCGTACGTTATTTACCATCGGGGACTTAAAACGAGACTTGGGTTGGGTTCCGCCGACCAATGTCGAAGCTGTTGAAAATGTACCTTATGGATCCTGTGATAAGTGGCATCTGCTGGACCTCTATCGTCCAAAAGACACGGAAGGCAAATTGCCAGTGCTGCTTAATATTCATGGTGGCGCTTGGGTATACGGCGATAAGAAGGTATACGCTCCCTATTGTATGTATTTAGCTACTCAAGGGTTTGCGGTGGTGAACGCTAGCTACCGACTTGCGCCAAAGCACACTTTCCCCGTTCCTTTAGAAGATGTCGGGGCTATGGTAGAGTGGGTTGTAGACCATGCAGAAGATTATGGTTTGGATGTCTCGAATCTGTTTTTTGTGGGAGATTCTGCAGGAGCGCATTTAGCGACGGCGTATACGGCTGTTCAGTTGAATGAAGCCTATGCGAACAGTTTTCCTGGGATTAAAGTAGATGAAAGGTTTATTCCAAAAGGCTTGCTGTTAAACTGTGGCGTATTTGATATGGAAGTGGAGTGGAAGAAACAAGGACGCGCGTTGACACCGTTTCTTACAGATTTACTTGGCGAAAAACCGACCGTTGAAGCCGTGAAGCAAATGAGCCCAGCGCAATTTATCACTTCAGACTTTCCACCAGTTCATCTGACAACGAGTAATGGGGACTTCTTACGGAAGCATTCGTATCACCTGAAGGAAGTGTTGGAGAAGAAGGATGTAGAAGTTGTCTTTAAGGAATATGGGGAGAAAAAGAAACCACAAGGACATGTCTTCCATTTGAATCTGAAAAATAAAGTGGGGCAAGAGTGCAACGCAGACCAGTTGGAGTTTGTTAAACAAATCGTGGAAAAATAAAACTCGAAGCAAAATTTGCTTCGAGTTTTTTTGATTATAAGCGTTTATTTTCTCAATTCATGCGTCAACTTGTAGCTGCTTTCTAAAATATCGTTTTCGCGGCTTTCATCTTTTTGAAGAAGACCTAAGTAGAGTAAGTCGACCAAGAATAGTGAGTCGTTACGGCTGGTAATGGCTGCCGAACGAATCGATTTTTCATGGCGAGGAACTTTGAGGCAATAGGTGCTGAGACTATCTAGATTGTTGTTTCCTTGTGCGGTAATGGATACCGTTGGAATGCCACGTTTCTTGGCGATATCAAACGCAGCAGTGACTTCTCTAGTATTAGCAGAGTAGCTGACACCAATGACTAGATCTTTTTCTGTAGCACTACTCAAACTAGCGAGTTGGATATGTGAATCTGTGTGATACACGATATTTTTACCGATACGGCTGAGTTTAAAGTAAATGTCGCTGCAGACTAATCCAGAAGCGCCGACCCCGAAAGTATAGATTCTGTTGGCGTTCTTTAGTAAGTCAATGACGCGGTCGAGCGTATCATCGTCAATGAGTTCAACGGTCATTTCATAGGAACGAGTAACCGTCTTAATTAATTTGGATTGAATCGTTTTAATTGAGTCATCTTTGTCGATTTGTTCGTCGATGGATTGTGAATTTTGTTGTGCTAAGTTCACTTTGAATCGAGAATAAGAACGGAACCCAATTTTTTTAATATATTTACTAATAGAAGAAGACGATACCCCAATTTCATCTGCTAATACATGGATGCTTGAAGAAAGCACGATATCAGAGTGTTTTGCAATGAATTCTTCAATTTTTTTATCTGTGGCTGTTAAAAACTTTTTCATGGAATCCCTACCTTTTTGAGAAATAATGTTTCCGATTTCATTATACAGTATTGAAATAAAATTTACAACGCTGTATAATGGTTTTAAGAAAAACGATTTCATTATGAATTTTAGTGGAATTTTTAAGAGGAGGTGGAGAAAATGGATGATATTTCAAAATTAATGACAGAGCAAGTCAATGACAGAAGTAAGGATATTGAAACACAGTTAATTGGTGAGATTTTACGTTATATGAATGACGAAAATAGAAAAATCACCGATGCGATTGAACAGTGCATTCCAGAAATTGAAAAAGTTACAGCAGGCGTTGTACAAGCATTCGAGAAAGGAGGCCGATTGATTTATTTGGGCGCGGGAACTTCTGGTCGACTTGGTGTTCTAGACGCAAGTGAATGCCCTCCAACATTCGGTGTATCACCGGAGATGGTAGTGGGAATCATTGCGGGTGGAGATTATGCTCTTCGTAACGCTATAGAAGGTGCCGAAGACGACGAAACCTTAGCCGAGAGGCAGTTAAGAGACTTGAATCTTGTCAAAGAGGATGTAGTCATCGGAATTAGTGCGAGTGGACGTACACCGTATGTCGCAGCAGGGCTTGCCTATGCGAACCAGGTTGGATGTTTCACAGGTGCGATTTCCAATTCTCCGAACGCTTTAATCTCTCAAGTCGCTTCAGTTGGTATCGAAGCGATTACTGGCCCAGAAGTGGTTACAGGTTCTACGCGAATGAAAGCAGGAACGGCACAAAAAATCATTCTCAATATGATTACGACGACTGCGATGATTCAAGTAGGAAAAATCTTCAAAGGATATATGGTCGATGTTCAACCAACGAATCAAAAGTTGAAACAACGAGCAACCAATATTCTTGCGAAGATTACCGATCTTTCTCCAGAAGACGCAAGACGTGTTCTTGAGGAAAATGATTTTGATTTAAAAGTCGCTATTATCTCTCAAATACATCATATTTCGGCACAAGAAGCAGAAAGACTGCTTCAGGAAAATCAAATGAATATCGTAAAGGCAATGAAAAATAAGGAGGCTTAATAAAATGGATGCAAAGAAAGTAGCAAGTGAAATTTTAAATAAAGTCGGACAGAAGGAAAATGTAGTCAGCAACGCTACATGTATGACTCGCTTACGTCTGACAGTAGCAGATACATCTAAAGTGGATGTGGCTGGATTAAAAGATGTAGATTCAGTATTAGGGGTTGTAGAACGTGAACAAGGTGTTCAAATCGTTTTAGGACCTGGTAAAGTGACTGAAGTAGGTCGCGAATTTTCTGAATTAACAGGAATTGAATTAGGTAGCGTAGATGAAGTAGACGCAGCTGATTTAGCAAAACAAAACAAAAAAGAAAATAAAGCAAAACATAGAGGCCCTGTTCAACGCTTCTTGGAACATATCGCTAACATTTTCGTACCATTATTACCAGGGATTATCGCTGCGGGTTTAATTAACGGTATTTCAAACGTTATTAACGTATCTACACAAAATGCGTATAACTTTGAATGGTGGTACCAAGCAATCCGTACAATGGGTTGGGGTCTATTTACCTTCTTACCTTTATATGTAGGGTACAATGCCGCTCGTGAGTTCAAAGGAACTCCTATTCTTGGGGCAATCGCCGGAAGTATGTCTCTTGGTGTTACTACAATGCCACTTCTATTAAAAACAGACGCTGGTCAAGTGTTGATGCCATTTACTGGTAAAGCGTTCAACCCAGGTGCTGGTGGTCTATTAGCTGCATTAATGATGGGGATTGTAGTGGCTTACTTAGAACGCGCTATTGATAAAGTAATCCCATCAATGTTGAAGACATTCTTAACACCATTATTAACATTAATCGTTGGTGCATTCTTATCAGTATTAATCATCCAACCTGCTGGTGCTGCTTTAACTCAAGGTATTTACGTTGTATTAAACTTCGTATATGAACAATTAGGTATCTTTGGTGGTTACATCTTAGCTGCTGGATTCTTACCAATCGTATCTGTTGGTTTACACCAAGCGTTAACTCCAATCCACGTTCTATTAAACGATCCAAACGGACCAAGTCAAGGTATCAACTACCTATTGCCAATCTTAATGATGGCTGGTGGTGGACAAGTAGGTGCCGGTTTAGCATTATACTTGAAGACTAAGAACAAAAAATTAAAACAATTAACAAGAGACTCATTACCAGTTGGTATCTTAGGTATCGGGGAACCAATGATGTACGCTGTAACACTTCCTTTAGGTAAACCATTCTTAACAGCCTGCTTAGGTTCTGGTTTCGGTGGTATGTTAGCAGTTCTATTCCACTTAGGTACTGTATCTCAAGGGGTTTCTGGGTTATTCGGTGCTTTAATCATGGTACCAGGAACTCAAGTACTCTTCTTAACTGCAATGGTCGGAGCTTACATCGGTGGATTTGTCATCACATGGTTCTTTGGTGTAGATGAAGATCGTATTAACGAAGTATATGGAAACAAATAGAGCAAACATTTCTTTTGGGCGCTCCATCTATATCAATCTTGGTGAACAAGTCGTTACACAAGTATTAGAAGAAATGAAAGCCGCGCGTCAAACCGTGGCTTTTACTTCTTTTCAGTTGCCAGAACATCCGCTGGAGATTTCGGATATGACACGTCTTGTGGAACTCGCTCGTTCATACGAGGTGGATTTAATTCCAGACATCGCCCATAAAGATCTTACCAAAGAAAATATTGCGGCTCTGAAAAATGCAGGGCTATCGTACTTACGTCTGGACGAGTTTGGGGACGAAGCGTTTATCGAACGTTGCGGAAAGGCGTTTACGCTTGTTGTGAATGCGTCGACGTTTACAAATCGTGAATATCAATTATTGGAACGACTCGGATTTTCTAAAAAGATTATTGCCTGTCATAACTATTATCCAAAAGTGTATTCAGGTATTTCGCTTGAAAAATTCACTGCGATTAATGAAAAATTGCATGCGCTTGGTGTAAAAGTACTGGCGTTTATTCCAGGGGATGAACCTTTAAGAGGACCGCTTCATGAAGGATTGCCAACAGTGGAAACGCATCGTACGTTGGATACGCGATTGGCGATTTGCGAATTGATTAAGGCGCATACGGATATGATTTTAGTGGGAGATACATTTATTAACGCCTCTACGCAAAAAGTCATGAAGGAATTCCAAGAAGGATTCGTGTCGTTGAAGGCAGAAGCACCCGTGGAATTAACAGGTAAAGTGCTTCGTGACCGTATCGATGCTAGTGATTTTGTATACCGCGTACTCGGTACTCGCGGCTGGGCATTACTTGGTGGAGAGGTCTCTACAACAACCCGCACCGTTGGAGAAATCAATCAAGCAAATAGCCAGTACGGTCGTTACCAAGGCGAAATCGAAATTGCTAAAGTTGAGTTGCCACAAGATACGCGACAAAACGTTATCGGGCACTTACTTCCATCTGAGATTGCAGTATTTACTGCTTTACCAGAAGGATTTGGCATTCAAATAGAAGTCAAATAACAAACAACAATCCATCCTATGATGTCGGTAGGGTGGATTGTTTATTTTTCTATACAACATTAGAAAAATGAGCCGTTTTATGATACTCTAGATGAGTATAAATTTAATAGAAACAAAGGGGGCCTTTGGATGATAGAGCTGATTGCAACAGTTGAATCCATCCAACAAGCAAAAGACTTGCTTGAAGCGGGCGTGGACACGATTTATTTTGGGGAAGACCAATTTGGACTTCGCCTTCCAATGTCGTTTACACGTGAGGAACAAAAAGAATTAACGGAATTGGCGCACCAATATGGAAAGAAAGCAAGCGTTGCTGTAAACGCGATTTTCCATAATGAAGGAATTGCGCTCGTACCTGAGTATTTGAAATTTTTAAAGGAAATCGGTGTCGATAACATCGCGGTAGGAGACCCAGGTGTGGTTCAAATTATGAAGAACCCTGAGTACTCAATTCCGTACCGTTATGATGCAGCGGTTTTAGTAACAAGTAGTCGTCAAATCAACTTCTGGGGAAAACGTGGTGCCGTTGGTGCGGTAATTGCGCGTGAAATTCCTCGTGAAGAAATGAAAATCTTGGCAGCAGGTGTAGAAATTCCAATCGAAGTTTTAGTGTACGGAGCAACTTGTATCCATCATTCAAAACGCCCACTGTTAAATAACTACTTTAACTATATTGAGAAAAAAGAATCTGTTGAAAAACGTCGCGGTTTATTCGTATCAGAACCTGCCGATGAAGATTCTCACTATTCAATCTACGAAGATATTAACGGAACGCATATTTTCGCAAACAACGACGTGTCTCTTGCACCATATTTGTTAGAACTAACAGAAATGGGCATTCCACAATGGAAATTAGACGGAGTTCTTGCTCCAGGTCAAGATTTCGTGGAAGTTGCGAAATTATTCGTTAATGCTCGTAATGAAATCGAAGCCGGTACATGGACTCCTGAGAAGAGCGCTAGTCTTGAATTACAAGTGCGCGCACACCATCCAAAAGTTCGTGGCCTTGAAGCAGGATTTTACTTATTAAATCCAGAAGATGTGAAATAGGAGAGAGTCAAATGGGAAGAAAGATATTGAAAAAACCTGAAGTACTTGCTCCAGCGGGTACTCTTGAAAAATTAAAAACAGCTATTCTTTACGGAGCAGACGCGGTTTTCCTTGGTGGGGAAGCGTACGGACTTCGTAGCCGTGCAGGGAACTTCGACTTTGCAGAAATGAAAGAAGCCGTTGATTTTGCCCATGCACATAACGCAAAAGTATATATTGCCGCTAACATGGTGACTCACGAAGGTGACGAAAAAGGTGCGGGAGATTTCTTCCGTACGGTTCGTGACATTGGTATCGATGCAGCCATCATCAGTGACATGGCTTTAATGGACATTTGTGCGTCAGAAGCACCAGGATTGCCAATCCATTTATCAACACAATCTTCAGCAGCCAACTACGAAACGTTAAACTTCTGGAAAGACGAAGGATTAGAACGTGTCGTATTAGCGCGTGAAGTATCAATGGACGAAATTAAAGAAATGCAAGAAAAAGTGGATGTAGAAATCGAAGCCTTTATCCACGGAGCAATGTGTATTTCTTATTCAGGACGTTGTGTATTATCAAACCATATGGTGCATCGTGATGCTAACCGTGGTGGATGTGCGCAGTCTTGTCGTTGGAAATACGGCCTATTCGATATGCCGTTTGCTGGCGAGAAGAATATGGTTGGTGCTGGTGAAGAAGGCATCGAAGAGAAATTCTCAATGAGTGCCGTTGACTTAGCAATGATTCAAAACTTACCAGACTTAATTGAAGCTGGTGTAGATAGCTTGAAGATTGAAGGTCGTATGAAATCAATCCACTACGTTTCAACGGTTTCTAACGTTTATCGTGCAGCGGTTGATTCATACTGCGAAGATCCAGATAACTATGTATGTAAACAAGAATGGATTGATGAGTTATGGAAAGCAGCGCAACGTGAATTAGCAACTGGTTTCTACTACCAAATTCCAACTGAAGAAGAACAATTATTTGGCCCACGACGTCAAATCCCTCAATACGCTTTCGTTGGACAAGTACTTGAATATGATCCAGAAACGCAAATGGCAACCGTGCAACAACGTAATAACTTCAAAGTCGGAGACCATATCGAGTTCTACGGACCAGGAATGCGTCACCACGAAGAAGAATTAACACAATTATGGGATGAAAATGGCGAAGAAATCGAAGCAGCTCCTCACGCAATGATGATCTGCAAGATGAAAGTAACTGAGCCAGTGAAACCTTTAGATATGATTCGTAAACGTCGTTAAGACGAATTTTTTAAAGAAAGAAGGAAAGAAGATGTCATTACCAAATTGCCCTAAATGTGGTTCAGAATACACATACGAAGATGGCGTATTATTAGTATGTCCAGAATGTGCGTATGAATGGGAACCTGGTTCAGAAGTTGAAGAAGGTCCAGTAGCCATCGATGCGAACGGAAATAAATTACAAGATGGCGATACTGTAACAGTTATCAAAGACTTGAAAGTAAAAGGCGCTCCAAAAGATATTAAGCAAGGTACACGTGTGAAGAATATTCGCATCGTGGAAGGCGATCATAATATCGATTGTAAGATAGATGGATTCGGCGCAATGAAACTTAAATCTGAGTTTGTTAAAAAGATTTAATGGGAGTCCCGTAGGGACTACATTCAAGCCCTTTGGATATCTTCATAATAACGACAACAGCTGTACCGGTGGGAGTCAAGGTCTCCCACCTACCGAGCCTCAAAGATTCTCTAGAAAATAAATTTTCAAGAGAATCTAATTCGCATCGGTTACTAGTCGCTATTGTTGTTATTATAGAATCCAAAGGGCTTTTTCTGTAGTCCCTTCGAGGAAACCAGAACTTTATAACAGCTCAAATTAAGTTTCTTGCTTCTCAGAAAGAGGACCGGATTCGGCTTTTAGTGCTTTTTAAGGTGGGGGCTTTTTTCGTCCCTCGACTTGGTGAAATTTACCCAACTCAGTGATAAGTTTTATTGCTTCTCAGAAAGAGGACCGGATTCGGCTTTTAGTGCTTATTAAAGTGGAGGCTTTTTTCGTCCCTCGACTCAGTAAACTTTACCAAACTTAGTAATAAGTTTTATTGCTTCTCAGTAAGAGAAGGGCTTCGGCTTTGTGGTGCTTTTTAGGTTAGATAGTGTAAAATAGTGATGATAGTAAGGAGTGATTAGATGGGCAGACAAACCATGAGGCAAGAGCGCTTGAGTGCATTTATTGATGCGGTGATTGCCATTATTATGACGATTTTAGTGCTAGAATTGGATAAACCGAAGACGCTTGATTGGCAGGGTTTATGGGAACTGCGCGAAAACTTTTTCGCATATGCATTGTCCTTTTTCTGGCTAGGAGCGATGTGGGTGAATCTACATTCGTATTCACAGCGGACTGAGAAAATTACCCAGAAAACAGTTTGGGCAGCGATAAGTATGTTATTCTTTGCTTCATTATTCCCATATGCGACAAGTTTGATTGCGATGGATTTTTATAATGCGACCGTTCAGGTATTTTATGGAATCATCGTTTTACTCATTACTGCAGCAACACTAATTTTCTTTAGAACTATTTCTGAGGTGAATCCATCTGAAGAATTTCATGAAATGAGTGCAAGACGTAGCAAGTGGATAAGATGGGATATTCTATTCAAAGTAATCGGGCTTGTTTGTTCAGCAACTATTTTTCCAATTGGGTCTAGTTTGGCAGTGCTCATTACTCTCTGCGGATTAGTCATTCCTAATCAGTTCCGTAATTAAAATTTAATAAATAAGGATTATATGCATAAGAATAGTTTTTTTATGCATATTTTATTAAGGAAATAGACCTGCGTCCTTGAAATTTAATTTCCGCTGTGTTACATTCAAAATAAGGAGTAGAAAACGCTTTTGTATAGGCGTTTCTGTGCTTTTTTTCACATATTTCAACTAGGAGAAGTGGCAGTTTTGGAACAGTATCATACAGGTACCATTCGATTGATGGGAACCGTCATCGAATTGAAAATTGCGCATCCAGAAGGCGAGCGTTTAGTGGCTGAAGTTTTCGAGCAATTGAAGCGATATGAGCATCGTTTTAGCGCGAATGACCCAACTTCAGAGCTGATGGCCGTGAACTTGGCAGCAGGGAAACATGCAGTCGCTGTTCATCCAGAGATTTTTCATTTGGTGAAATTGGGACTGGAGAATAGTCTGGTTGCGGGAAGTCGGATGAATATCTTGATTGGCCCGGTTGTTCAAACATGGCGCGTGGGCTTTAGTGATGCACGAGTACCAACGGATGAAGAAATTAAAGCCAAACTGCAACTGACCGATGCAACGAAAGTCGAACTGGATGATGAACATCAGACGATTTTTCTGTTGGAAGAAGGAATGCGAATCGACCTTGGTTGTATTGCCAAAGGGTATATTGCCGACTTGGTGATGCAACAGCTAAAAGAGCAAGGAGTTACTTCTGCGCTCATTAACCTTGGTGGGAATGTTCTCACGCTTGGACCAGCTGTTCATCATGAAGATGGGAATTGGTGGATTGGTATTCAAAACCCGAAACTCCTTCGCGGAGAAAATGTGGCGCTTCTTCCGATTCAAGATGAGTCGATTGTCACATCAGGTGTCTACGAGAGGGTGCTAGAAGTGGATGGTAAGAAATACCATCATATTTTGGACCCAAATACTGGATACCCAGCCGAAACAGACGTTGCCAGTCTAACGATTGTTTCCAAACAGTCCGTCGATTGTGAGATATGGACGACCAGACTCTTTGGAAAGAAAGCACATGAAATCTTATTCGAAGTGGAACAACACCCTAACATCGAAGCTGTTATGATTTTAGACGATGATCGTATTTTCTACACTTCAGGACTCGCTTCAAAGATTCAATTACTCGAAAGGAAGTACTCAAATGGTTAAATTAATCGGTTTAGTCGGAACAAACTCTAAAAAATCAACAAACCGTCAACTATTACAATACATTCAAAAACATTTTTCAGAACAGGCGGAAATTGAACTTGTCGAAATTAAAGACATTCCAATGTTCAACAAACCAACTCCAAAAGTAGTGCCACAAGAAGCACAAGCAATTGCAGATAAAATCGCTGCAGCAGATGGAGTTATCATTAGTACACCAGAATATGACCACTCATGCCCAGCTGTATTAATGAACGCTTTAGCATGGTTATCTTATGGTATCTATCCATTATTAAACAAACCTGTCATGATTACAGGAGCATCTTACGGAACATTAGGTTCTTCACGTGCACAAAGTCAATTACGTCAAATCTTAGACGCACCAGAAATTAAAGCACGCGTTTTACCAAGTGATGAATTCTTATTAGGTCACGCTTTACAAGCATTCGACGAAGAAGGCAACTTAAAAGATGCAGCAACTGTTGAAAAATTAGAAAAGATTTTCGCAGATTACTTATTATTCATTGAAATTACAGGACAATTAGTTCGTGCAAACGAAGCTCGTGAAAAAGAAGCGAAAAACTTCTCATGGGACAGTTCTAAAAAATAAGGAGTGACAGTAGAAAATGAAAATTATTGGTATCGTAGGATCAAATGCGGAATTTTCGCATAACCGTTTATTATTACAATTTATCGAAAAGAAATTCAGTGACTTATTCGAGTTTGAAATCTTAGAAATTAAAGATATTCCAATGTTCAACCAAGACGAAGATCAATCTAAGAGTTTCCCAGTACAATACATGTACAACAAATTAATCCGTGCAGATGGTGTGATTATCGCTACACCTGAACACAACCACACAATTACAGCTGCTTTGAAGAGCACATTAGAATGGATGTCATTCAACTTACACCCATTTGAAAACAAACCTGTTATGATCATGGGAGCTTCTCACTATGACCAAGGTACTTCACGTGCGCAAGTGCATTTACGTAAAATCTTGGATGCTCCAGGGGTAAACGCATATGTATTACCAGGGAACGAATTCTTATTAGGAAAAGCAAAAGAAGCATTTGACGAAGAAGGAAACATTAAGAGCGAAGGAACTGTAGCGTTCTTACGTTCATGCTTAGAAAACTTCGTGAAATATGTGGAGGTTGTAAAAGTGTTACGCAAACCATTACCAACACCGCCAGAAGATTTAGACTGCACAAACCCAATTTCTACAACAGTTCAAGGTGTAGACCCAGATGATCCAGAATGGGTTGAAAAAGCAAGTGAAATCGTTGGTGCTGCTCAAGGAAACGACTATGTTCGCTTAGACCACGGTTTATTAACGGTTGACCAAATCGATATGTTCTTAAAAGCTTTACCATTTGAAGTAACATATGCCGATGACAACAACCAATTCTTGTACTATAACTTCAACAAACCAGCAAACAAAATGTTGGCTCCACGTGTGCCAGCTCAATCTGGTAACCGTTTAGGAACAGTTCACCCACCACGTACATTCAAAAATGTGGAATACCTCATTGCGAACTTACGTGCAGGTAACGTGGATTACTTCCGTACAATCGTTCCAAACACTCCACCAGAAATCATCAACGTACACAACTACCAAGCAATGTACTATCCTGATGGTTCTTATGCTGGAATCAACGAAATCGTATTTGACTTCAAACCATGGTTAGATTGGTACTTACAAACAACTGGCCAACGTTTAGTAAGCGCAAATGGTGCTGCTCCAGTAGCTGACGCAACAAGTGGCGCTTCAAACAGCGGACACTCAGCTCCGGCTCCTGCAGCAGATGCTACAAGTGGTGCTTCAGATAGCGGACATTCAGCTCCAGCGCAAGCACAAGCAGTAGATGCTACAAGCGGTGCTTCAGAACACTAAAATTTAAAGTGAGAAAGCTAGGCAATTTTGCCTAGCTTTTTTGTGTTTACATAGACAAAATGGACCTTTGTTCACGGTTCAGAAACAACTGGAAACTGTTTTCTTAAAATTAATAAAAATGTAATGTTCCTAGTATCCAAGTGTAGTGGTTTTGAGCTATAATAAATAGGAGTTTAAGGAATGGAGAAAAACAGTGGGGACTATGAATTATCAAACAACACCTTCTCAAGCACCGACGCACCCACATCCTCCCAAGCAAAAAGAGAAAAAACGGAGTGCGGCATTTGATGGCTTGAAAGGTTTTTTTATACTAGCAATTATTACATATTATTATTTCCAACATTTATTACCGGGCGGATTTTTAGCCGTTAATGGATTTTTAGTGGTCGGAGGCTACTTAACGTTCCGGAATAATATCAAAACATTCGCGGAAGATTATAAAGAGCGTTTCCCAGTGAGAAGCTTGAAGAGAATGTTCTTCCCGATGCTCTTTATGATTGTCGTGACAGTCGCATTTTTATTCGTGGCGGCACCGCAATTACTTTCTAATATCCGAGGCATGGCGCTTTCGGCATTATTCTTCGTGAATAATGATTATCAAATTTTCTCTCAACAATCATACTTCGTGCAATCGGCGAATCCGAGTCCGTTTGTGCATCTCTGGTATGTATCCCTGTATGTACAGCTGTTAATCGTGGGCTATTTACTTCGAAAACTGATGAAGAAACTCAATTTCCTGAGAATGCAGGAATTTGCCTTGCTGGCATTTTTGACGCTTGCATCAGCAGCAGGAATGGCGGCACTCTATTGGTTTGAACAAGATCCGTCTCACGTATACTATTTAGTATCAACGCGTTTATTCTCGTTCACATTCGGGGCGCTACTCAGCTACATTCATGAAGGAAAATTACTACTTCCTGAGCGTGAATCGGGTTCTGTTGTTCCAAACGCATTGAGCCTCCTCTGTTTAGGAGCTTTAGGCTGGATGTTTACAACGTTTAATGGAACGCAAGCAGAAGTGTATTACATGATGATGTTTATTTCATCGTTTGTAATGATGCTTCTTCTCTCTTGTACGATTCGCGAGGGCGTGGGGGTTCATTACCTCTTCAGCTTCAAAGGATTTACGTTCTTTGGGAAGAGAAGTTTCTCATACTACTTATGGTTTTATCCGATTCATCTCATCGCACCAACATTCTTACGCGAGATTGATGAACAATGGTTATCAGTAGGGATTCAATTTGCGTTGATTTTCGTGATGGCGGAAATCACGTATCAACTCTTTGAGCGAGACCGCTTCGTTCTTCCGATTGGACAAGCGCATAGTCCGTATAATTTAACGGCATATGGAAAATCAAATCTACCAAAAGGCATGAAGCAGTTTGGACTCGTGTTCTCACTCATGTATGTCATCTGTATCGGGCTTGCAGGTCTTGGATTTGCACAAGAGAAAAATCAAAACTCAGCCGTACAAGAGGTTGAGGAGAAGATTCGTCAAAACCAAGCGCTCTTACAAGAGACGACGGCCGAACCGACAACAGAAGGAACAACGACGATTAGTAATGAAGCGAAAGCCAATGCTGAACAACAAGTAAAACAAACGCCGATTACGTTTGTCGGAGATTCAGTATTACTAGCCTCTGCGAATAAACTGCGCGAAGTCTTCCCGAATATTTATGTGGACGGAGAAGTGGGACGTCAGTTGTATTACAGTACGCCAATCGTTCAAAAACTGGCGCAACAAGGTCGACTTTCTCAAACTGTGGTATTCGTGCTCGGTTCAAACGGAGCTTTCTCTGCAGCACAAATCGATTCTCTGATTCAAGCAACGGGTAACCGTGAAATCTTCTTAGTGACAGCCGGTTATGAAATCAAATGGTCTAAAGAAGTAAATGAGCAGTTAAAAGCAGCTGCCGAACGCTATCCAAATGTACATTTAATCGACTGGGGAACTTACGCCAAAGGGCATACAAAACAATGGCTCTTTGAAGATGAAATTCATCCAAACGATACAGGGGCAACAGAATTAGCGAACCTGATTTTACAAGAAATGGTGAAATTAAAATTACAATAACCGTTGAGACGACTCGATTCTGAGTCGTCTTTTTTATTTTCTAAAAAATATTTTTGAAAACGCTATTGACATCCCGGTGTATTAAGCGCATAATACAGTTGAAGATAAGTGTATTAACCGGTTAATACACTGGGAATGAATCGAAGAAAGGAGTTACTAATGATCGTATTTGATAAAAGAAGTCCGGTCTACGAGCAAATTATCGACTATTTCAAAGCGGAAATTGCCTCTCACAGAATGGAAGCAGGCCAAGAGATGCCGAGTCGGCGTGAATTTGCGCAAACCATGCAAGTGAATCCTAATACGGTCCAACGTGCCTTTCATGAATTGGAGGTCATGGGGTTGATTACGACTGGAAATAATGTCATGAGTCGTGTGACAGAAGACGTAGAACGGATAGAGCAACTAAAAGAAGAAATGTTAGATGAGGCCATCGAAAGTTTTGCGACAGCGATTAAGCCTCTCAACTTAACTGCAGAAGATGTTATCGAACATCTCAAAAAACAATTGTAAGGAAGGAGCGGTACTATGTTAACTGTTCAAAACTTAAGTAAGAGATTTGGAAAGAAACAAGTGTTGAATGACATCTCATTTAACGCGAAAAAAGGAGAAGTGACGGCTCTTATTGGGGTCAACGGAATTGGGAAAACAACGATTATGAATTGCATTGCAGGGTTGTTGCCATTTGATAAAGGGAAAGTCGTTATCGATGATATGCCAGCCCGTAAAGTGTTTGCCGAAAAAGTGAGCTACATTACGGATAGTTCAATTATCTCACCAGACCAAACAGTGGACGAAGCAATTGATTTTATGCGCACGTTCTATCCAAACTGGAATCGTCAAAAGGAAAGACATTTATTAAACTTCTTCCATTTGAATTTAAAAGATGAAGTACGATCACTCTCGAAAGGGAATGTTGCAAAACTGAACTTGCTTCTAGGGATGGGACTGGATACAGACTACATCTTGATGGACGAACCGTTCTCAGGAATCGACGTCTTTACTCGTGAAGAAATTGCGCGTGTGTTTACAAGCGACCTACTCGATGGACGTGGCGTATTGATTACAACGCATGAAATTAATGATATTGAGTATATCGTCGATAAAGCAGTGCTCTTAAACGATGGACGCGTAGTGAAGGAATTCTATCCAGAAGAAGTCCGCGAAGAAGAGGGCAAATCAATTGTCGATGTGATGAGGGAGGTATACTTACCATGAAGAAAGTCATCAATTTAACGCTTTATAATATCGGCCAGGCAAAAGGGTTCATCCTCGTGGTGGCCTTACTTCAAATCTTATTGCAACTAGGGTTGAAGGTGAAAACACTGGCAACGACTGGGTTACTAACCGGACAATTGCGCATTGTGAGTCCTGATATCGTGAAACAAGTCGTTTTGGACCAACTCGCAATCGGACTTCCAGTGTTCTTTGCGGGAACAGCGATTTTGGTCTATGCAGCAGTGATTTGGTCAAGAGAATGGAGTAGCAAAGGCTCATTTATTTACCGCCTACTCATGCTTCCAGGCTCCCGTTTTGGAATCTACTGGGCTAAATTATTAACGATGCTTGTAATTACGTTCTTCTTACAAGCCGTCCAAGTGGTGGGAGTGTTCTTAAACTACTACCTCACAAGTTTCTTTATTCCAGAATTTGCACAATACCACATCACACCATGGTCACTTGTGACGAACTCGATGGCGATGCCGCTACTAGTGCCACAATATGCGGTGCAGTTTCTTCTCATTTTGACAATGGGGGTAGCGCTCATCGTAACGGTCTTCCAACTCGCCATTCTTGTCGTTGGGGTTGAGAAGAAGGGCTATGTACGCAAGGTAACTTCAGTGGTTCTCTACGTTTTAGTGGTCGTTGTGACATTCACAGCTATCATGCGTACGCAATTTGTCGTTCGTTTAATTGGAAATGAAGCGCTGGTTTTCTTAATCGGTAGCATGATCATTTGGATTGTTCTAAATATGCTACTCAGCGATTATTTATTAAATCATAAGGTTAGTGTGTAAGGAGGGGTTATCATGAAATCAAGTAAATTTGCAACAGCAGTATTTGCCTTTAGTGGACTTGTGTTTCTAGCAACAGCTGGGTACGCAGCGTATCAAGAAGTGAAGCCTGCTCCGGTATCGATTCAATTAACCGATGAGGAGAAAAAATTAGTTGACGGAGCAACATTTGAAATTTCGTATGCCACAGATGATTTAACATCGTCTAGCGGTGCTGCGTATGCGCTTCTGGATGGGAACGTAAAACGTGTTGGATTTTCTGAGAATGCCTACAACTTCCAAACGAAAAAGAGATTGGCAGACTTTTCTTTGACAGACCGTCCAAATTATGACAATCTGGTGGCGTTTAAGGGGTATGACCTTCTATACGGCTTGACTTATAGCTTTGAAAGCACAACAGATCCAAAAGTGAATTTTAGTATCATCAATAAAGAGACGAAGAAGGTCACAACTGTATCGGTTCCGATTACGAAAGAAGTGCGCGGGGACGATAGTCATTTTATAACGGATGTCACTTTCTATAGAAAAGGCAACACGGTGTATGGAGTGGTTCCGATGCCTGAGTATGAAAATAGAGGGGAGAAAGCACCAAGCTATTTCTTCATCACATTCTCTGTGAACTTAGAAACGGGAGCAACAACTCCGGCAAAACGCGTGAAATTACCGGAGGAATACGCTTCGATTGCATGGGGAGAAGCTAAGAGCTCTCGCATGTATGACCCGCAAGTGCTACTGTTTAAGAGTATGTATTCAAGAGATGAAAAATTCCGCTTAATGACTTTTGATGCTGAGACTGAGAAGTTTACAGAAATCACACCTGAACAGGGCATGAGTGCGGTACAATCGATTCTATACACAGTGGGAGACAAAGCCTATATTGCATTGGCAGAAGAAGTGCCTACATTCACTGGTTCAGATACGTATGTGAAGGCAAGTGAACGCAAAAATAACGAGACAAAATATTATGTTCTTAATGCAGGTTCTCAGAAACTAGAAGAAGCCTTTACGACTGAAACAGATGTCTATGCTCCACTAGTGTACTTGAACAAAGGGAATCTTGTGATGATCACTCTTGTTGATGGCAAACCAACGCTACGGGTGCAATCGATGCAGACAAAAGAGATTCTTCTCTCTAAGCCGATTGATGTGAAGGATGATGTGTTCTTTATCGATACACGTATGTACGGCATGATGCATATGAAATAAAAAAACAGTACAAAAAAGAGTTCTACCATTTTGGTAGAACTCTTTATATGTCTAAGATTGTTGTTCTTTTAAATGCGGACTTGGAAGGAGTCTGTTCACTCCGATAGCAATCAGTGCGCCGATAACGGTATCGAGAATCCGTTGAATCGCGTAGGCTGTATTTTGGCCTGCTTCCACATTGTAGAAGATAACAAGGAAAGTGGCGCATGAGTTAATAACGCCTGTTTTATTGAATCGATTACAGAATAAAATAATCATTACGATACCAGCAGGTGCCAGTAGTAAATCGGTATATTCTGGAAATGGGAGAACGGCTCTTACGTAGAATAAAAGAATAGCCACGACCCCACCTGTTGTGTTTCCGATACAACGAGAGAGTGCAAATTTAAAGGTTTGTTGATGGTCAATCCGTAAACTGAAAATAGCAGATAAGGCTGCTAACATCGGTGAACCACGATGCAAGATTCTAAAGAGAACCACGCAAATAAACACAGACACGGCTGTTTTAAAGGTACGTAGTCCGACGTGGAATGGATTGTTTGACGATTGTGGCATGCTCTCACCTCTGTTTTTAGATATCGCTATTATAATATATGTGATAAAAAAATGGTAGAGTTATTGAACGATGCACCTAATAGGTGTATAATTGTTTCAAGAGGTGATCAAGATGCATGAAGCATTTGTATTAATTGTAGTGAACGCCGTCAGAGAACGTTATGTCTCAGAAAAGGCGTTTTATACAGAAGAATTAGGGATTAGTGGCCAAAGTTGGACGAGATGGAAGAACGGGGAACGCGGACTGAAGGCGGAAAATTTGCAAAAAATCGCGCGCCTGTTTACAGATTATGAGTGGATGCTCGCGAATAAAGTGGCTAGAAATGCCGATGTTCTTCCAGAAGTCGCTTCGGACCCAGTGGCTGAATATTTACGCTTGAAGGTGGCGATTGCGAGTCGATGGATTCGTCAAGAAAATGTTCGCGTGGATTGGAAGACGGCTGCTGTCAGCAAGGGTAAATTCAAAGAAAATGTCACGATTTTACGTGTGGCTACGACATATGGTCACTGGAGTTACCAAGATATTATTGAAATCCGCGTGGTAGGAATTACCCATAAACAAATCGGTACGAAAAAACAAGCGCTCCTTGAATGGATGCATGATGAAAAAGCGCAACAAAAATATTTAGAATATAGCAAAAATGCGTTTGTTCCAGAATCTAATTTAGAGGAATAGACGCGAGTAAAATGAATGCGATACTCTCTTTGAAAACAAGGGGGTATCCATTTTTTTATAGGCCATTTTATGATAAAATTGAAAAGATAAAGAAAGTGGTGAAACTGTGGCGAAAAGAAAGAAAAGAAAAAATAAATTCGTCTTTCATCTTGTCGAGTGGTTCAAGTCATTATCGAAATTGACGGGGCTTCTCATCGTAGCTGTAGCAAGCGTTCTTTTGGCCGGGACCATCACATGGTTATCTGAACATAAATCCGAGCCACAGGAAATTCATACGACGCAAGATGAGTTTTTAAAAGTGCTCATCCCAGCGGCGCAACAAGCGTATAAAGACTACGGCGTGTTGCCAAGCGTGAGTTTAGCGCAAGCGATTCTTGAATCGAACTGGGGAGAGAGTTTATTAGCAAGTAAATATTATAATTTATACGGCGTGAAAGGGTCACCGTCCGAACCCAACGTCGTCCTAGAAACAGCAGAATTCGTGAACAATACATGGATTACGATTAACGGACGATTTCGCGTTTATGAAAGCTGGGCAGATTCGGTCGAAGCCCATGCACAATTATTAGCGTACGGCGTGGACTGGGATCCAACGCTTTATCACAAAGTGCTAGGGGCCAGAAACTACAAGCAAGCGGCACAAGCCTTGCAAGATGCAGGGTATGCGACCGACCCAACGTATGCACAAAAGCTCATTCAAATGATTGAAGAGCATGAATTATATAAATACGATCAATTACCAACAGAAGAAACAACCGTGTCCGTACGAAAGAGTTCGTAACGTTCAAACGGATTAGTAAAGGAGAGGATATTAATGAGTCAGTTATTACCAGGAGCCATCATTGGAATTATCGGTGGAGATGAGCAAGTAGCATCCATCGCTCGCGAAGCAAGAAAAATGGGGTACGTTGTTTACTGCTACCACCAATCGAATGAGGCGGCTATTTCGATGGCTGAATATGAAATCGTCTCTTCTTACAAAGACCGTGAGGCGTTATTAGATTTCGCAGAAAAAGTGGACACGGTTTTATTATTAACCAACTTAGTGCCGGTTGATGTGCTATATGAAATTAGCAGTAAAACTCGCTACTATCAATCATTTGAGCTAGCAGAGATTTCGCAAAACCGTACTGTTGAAAAGTTATTCTTAGAAACGCATGCGATTAACTTGGCGCCATATAGCTTAGTGACAACAGTTGGCGAATTGCCGTCGATTGTTCAAAGCATCGGCCTTCCAGCCTACTTAGAAAGCAATCTTGTGAAGAATCGCGTGGAAGAAAAGTTAGAGCTCTACGATGAAGATTTCGAAGAGCGCGTTCTTGAAAAATTGGAAGAAGGTCCATGTATGTTAACAGCCTTCGTTCCAGCGCAACGTCATTTTACAGTGACCGTCGTGCGTGACTACGAAGACCGCGTGACAGTCCTACCGATTTCGGAAGATGTGTATATCACTGGAAAATTAAAATATAGTATCGTCTCTCGTCGCCTAAATCCAGAATGGGTCCAAGAGTTGAAACGTATCGCCTTCAAGATTATGGATAACTTATCTGGAACAACGATTCTTTCGATTCAAGTGAAGATGGGAAATAACGGTATTTTCTATGTGGATGGGGTTAACCAATTACCACTCGTGCAACAACAATTCAGCAGCGCCTTCTTAGGTCATAGCTTGTCTGAAATTCTTGTGCGCGTGGCAACAGGACTGCCAATCGAATACAAAGAAATCAAAGAAGAAATGATCATCGTGCCAATTTACGAATCGATGATGGAAAAAGCAAGTTTATTAACGTTATTGAAACCACAATGGGACTTCGAGTTCTTCCAATTAACACCAAAACGCCCAACAGACGTGCTTGGTGTGATTCGACTTCGCGGAGCTTCAAGTGTGGATTTACTCAGAGAAATTGAAGTGACAGACTTATTTTTCAATGTACAATAACCTTTACGAAAGGACAGAGTTGTGAAAAATTCGAGTGATTTAATTAAGGGAATGAACCCTCGCCAAAAAGAAGCGGTCATGCATACGCAAGGGCCTCTTCTAGTGATGGCCGGCGCGGGGAGTGGGAAGACGCGTGTGTTAACCCACCGCATGGCCTATATTTTGGCAGAAGAAGCGGTACAACCGTGGAATATTTTAGCGATTACGTTTACGAATAAAGCGGCTAACGAGATGAAAGAGCGTGTGGCGGCACTTGTCGGAGAACAGGCACAAGATATGTGGGTATCAACCTTCCACTCGATGTGCGTGCGTATCCTTCGCCGTGACTGTGAGCGTATCGGTTTAGCCAAATCGTTTACGATTATCGATTCAGGAGACCAGCTTTCTGCGATGAAACGAATTATGCAGAAACTCAATATCGATACGGATCGCTACGAGCCACGTGGGGCTTTAGCAACTATCAGCAATGCGAAAAATAATTTCGAAGATGCAGAGACATTTGCGAAGAACCATTTGGACTATGTGAGCCAAATTTATGCGAAATGTTACAAAGAATATCAAGCAGAAATGCGTAAAAATATGACGGTAGACTTCGATGACCTTATCATGTTGACCGTTAAATTATTCCAAGAACATCAAGATGTGTTGGATTACTACCAACAAAAATTCCACTACATTCACGTGGATGAGTATCAAGATACGAACCACGCGCAATACTTATTGGTGAAGCTCCTTGCAGATAAATTCAAAAACATCTGTGTTGTAGGGGATGCCGACCAAAGTATTTACGGATGGCGTGGAGCCGATATGGAAAATATCTTGTCATTTGAACAAGATTATCCGGATGCCAAAGTGGTTTTACTTGAACAAAATTACCGTTCGACAAAGACCATCTTAAAAGCGGCCAACCAAGTCATTGAAAACAATGTGAATCGTAAGCCAAAAGAATTGTGGACCGATAATGAAGCCGGCGAGAAAATCACGTATTACTGCGGACAGTCTGGATATGATGAATCTCGTTATGTCATCAGCACGATTCAAAAAATGGTGAACTTCGACGGGTATGACTATAGCGATTTTGCGGTGCTTTACAGAAGTAATGCGCAGTCACGTGCCATCGAAGAAGACTTACTAAAGGCGAATATGCCATTCAAGATGGTCGGAGGCCAACGCTTCTATGAACGCATGGAAATCAAAGACCTTCTTGCTTACTTACGACTCTTAGTGAACCCAACGGATGACTTTAGTTTCAGACGTGTGGTGAATGCGCCAAAACGCGGTATCGGAGATAAGAGTATCGAAAAACTCGCTCTCTTTGCCGAAATGCATAGCTTCTCGCTACTTGAAGCAGCCGGAAGTCCGTTGAACGGAATTTCTGGAAAAGCAGGCAAGGGATTAGCTGATTTTGCACAACACATTGCCGACTTAACGAAGATGCAAGAGTTTGTCACATTGACGGACCTAATCGAAGAAGTGATGACAAAATCAGGGTATATTACAGCCCTTGAACAAGCGCGTACGATGGAAGCCGATGCGCGTATCGATAACATGCGCGAGTTCCTTTCTGTAGCCAAAGAGTTCGAAGAACAACGACTCGATAGGGAAGCCGAAGAATCACCGCTCGTCCAATTCTTAACGGATTTGTCGCTCGTGACGGATATGGAAAGCGAAGAAGATACGAGCGCTTCTCAAATCACATTAATGACCTTGCACGCGGCAAAAGGGCTTGAGTTCCCAGTTGTGTTCCTTGTCGGAATGGAAGACGGGATTTTTCCATCAGGACGTTCGCTCCAAGAAGATGGTGAAGAAGAGGAACGTCGCTTGGCATATGTAGGAATCACCCGTGCCGAGAAGAAACTCTTTATGACCCGTGCGTACTCACGACTTCTTTATGGGAAGACACAAAACTATCGTGAGTCACGATTCATGCAAGAAATTGATGACAGCTTATTAGAAAAAGAAGGCGTAACGGTGAGTGATTCGTATTACTCAAGCAGTTTCTATACGAACGATTCGAAATCTTCTTATGGAACGCGTAGCCAAACGTCATCTTACGGAGCACGTAGCACCTCTCAGTCTACGTCATCAACAGGTGGCGGAGGATTATTTGACCGCTATCGCTCAAGTAGCCAATCGTCTAGTGGCGGGGGGTATTTACAAAAGAAACAAACGACACCAGCGCGTATTCAACGTGCAGACAAGCCGCAAGCATCAAGCTCATCTTCAACAGATGGCTGGACTGTGGGCATGAAAGTGTCGCATAAAAAATGGGGAACAGGAACCGTTGTCCGTATTACGGGTGAAGGAGACCGTCAAGAGTTAGACGTGGCCTTTGCAGGAATGGGCATTAAACGACTCCTTGCAAGTTTTGCCCCAATCGAAAAAATCGAAGAATAGAGGATGAAGATGAGTACAACGATTCAACAAAGAATTGAAGAGCTAAAAGAACAATTAAATCGTTGGAGTCATGAGTATTATGTGGAAGATAAGCCAACTGCAACCGATGCGGAGTACGACAAGGCTTATCATGAACTAGTGGCGCTTGAAGAAGCCCATCCGGAATTCGTGACAGCTGATTCACCTACGCAACGTGTGGGTGGAGAAGTGCTCGACCAATTCCAGAAGGTAACGCACACGAACCCAATGCTCAGTCTTTCAAATGCTTTCTCAAAAGAAGACTTGGAAGAATTCGATGCGCGTCTTCGTAAATTAACGAACCGTGCGATTGAATATGTATGTGAATTGAAAATCGACGGACTCTCTATCGCGTTGACGTATCAAAACGGGCAGCTTGTACTCGGAGCGACTCGTGGCGACGGAACGACAGGAGAAGACGTAACGGGGAATGTCCGCACGATTAAATCTGTGCCGCTTTCTCTAAAAGAACCTTGGAATATCGAAGTGCGCGGGGAGTGTTATATGCCGAAGAAATCCTTCGTGGCATTAAACCACTCGCGTGAAGAAGAAGGACTCGAAGTCTTTGCCAACCCAAGAAATGCGGCGGCAGGAAGCCTTCGTCAGCTGGATCCAAAAATTGTGGCGAAGCGAAACTTGTCAGTCTTTCTTTACAGCAGCCCAAGTGTGGAAGAACTGAACGTTTCAACTCAAGAAGAGTTATTAGAGAAAATGGCAGAGATTGGCTTTGTCACAAATCCAGAACGCTTAAAATGCCAAACGATTGATGAAGTATGGAATTATATCGAGACGATTGCTGCAAAACGTCCAGATTTACCATACGAAATTGACGGCATGGTGATTAAGGTGAATGACTTTGCTGCCCAAGAAGAAATTGGATTTACGGTGAAAGCTCCACGTTGGGCGATTGCGTATAAGTTCCCAGCCGAAGAAGCACAAACCGTTGTCCGCGATATCGAGTGGACGGTTGGACGTACAGGGGTGGTGACGCCGACTGCGGTGATGGATCCTGTTCAACTAGCAGGAACGACGGTGCGCCGTGCGAGCTTGCATAATATCGACTTGATTAAAGAACGCGACATTCGCCTCGAAGACACTGTTGTAATTCATAAGGCAGGAGATATTATCCCTGAAGTCACACGCGTGATTTTAGAGAAACGTCCAGAAACAAGTCAGCCTTACGAGTTTCCAACGACTTGTCCGGTCTGTCATGAAAAACTAGAGCATTTGGAAGAAGAGGTAGCGATTCGTTGCTTGAATCCAAAATGTCCTGCTCAATTGACAGAAGGGTTGAGCCACTTTGTTTCTCGTAATGCGATGAATATGAGTGGGATTGGGCCACGTGTCATCAAGCAACTTTTTGAAGAAGGGCTTGTCATGGATGTGGCAGATTTATATAAATTAACGCTAGACCAATTGTTAGCTCTAGATAAAGTGCAACAAAAGAGCGCAGAAAATATCTTAGAAGCCATCGAGAAGAGTAAAGAAAACTCGCTTGAACGCCTCTTGACAGGGCTTGGGATCCGTCATGTTGGAACTAAGGCGGCGAAAGAATTAGCGCAACATTTTAAAACGATGACGGCTCTGCAAGAAGCGAGCATTGAACAATTGTTGGAAATTGATGGTTTAGGTGATATTATTGCTTATAGTGTAAAAACTTATTTTGAGCAACCATCTGTTCAAGAATTAATTCAAGAATTGCAAGATAGTGGTGTGAATATGACCTATCTTGGAGTGACAAAAGACGACTCGGCTGCCTCAGGACACGTCCTCAGCGGCAAGACAGTTGTATTAACAGGGACTTTAGAACAATTAACAAGACAAGATGCAAAAGAAAAACTCGAAGCGCTCGGTGCGAAAGTGACCGGTTCTGTTTCTAAGAAAACGGACGTGGTGATTGCGGGTCATTCTGCCGGAAGTAAATTAACGAAGGCCAATGACCTTGGTATCGAAGTGTGGAGTGAGCAACAGTTTCTCGATTCTCTTGCATAGAAAGGATGTCACATGAGAAAGAAATTACGATTGGGATTACTTGGATTAGCCAGTGTGATTTCGCTAGCTGCCTGTGCAGACGTTACAAGAGCGAATCAACCTAGCACGAATACCAATAAAGATTCCAATACAAAAGTAGTACAATCAACAACAAATCAATTATCAAACAATTTTTACCGCGCGCTTATCACAAATGGTAAATACGAAGTAAGCCAAAACCGCGGTGCGACATTAAGCTTAAATACAGGGTTCAACTTAAAGAACTTCGAAACAGGCTTGATTGACCTCTCAAGAAGCGTGTTCCCAACGAACCAATACTTCTTCAGAGAAGGCCAAATCATCGATGCGGAAACAACTGCAAAATGGATTGCGCGTAAGAGTGATAAAAATCCAGATGGATTAAACCCTGCTGATAACGGAGATACATCTCCAACAGGTCGTGCGCCAATTTATTTAGCGCAAATCCTCGAACAAGACTACATGATTCAAACAGAAAACAACTTTGAATTAGGTGGGATTAGTATCGGGATTGCGATGAATAGTGTGGATTACTACACGAACGATGGCAAAGATGCTGAAACAGAAATCTCAAATGAAGCGATGATCGAACAAGCCAAAGCCATCGCTAACACAATTCTGACAAGACTGCGTCAAAATGATGCACTCAAGGCTGTGCCAATCGTGTTTGGAGTGTTCCGTCAAACGTCTAAAGATGATATTGGCGGCGGGGTATACGTTCTTGAAGCGACTTCAGTAGAAGGAACAGAGATTACAAACTGGTCAAACGTGAACCAAAAAGTAGTCGTGCTTCCATTAGTGAACGAATCTGCGACAGAAGAGTCAACAGCATTTGAAAACTTCAGAACAGAAGTGCAAAACTTCTTCCCGAACCTCTCAGGGGTAACGGCTCGCGTGATGTATCAAGATAATGTAGCTAAGAAGATGGTTGTGAACATCATGACACAATTCTATGGTGAATCAGAAATTATCGCTTTAGCACAGCACGTAACAGACGTTGCGAATAAATACTTACCGAAAACAACACCGGTAGAAGTTCGCATTAGTTCGATTAATGGAGTGGAGGCATTCTTACTGCAAGATATGTCACAAGGAGTCTTCACATACCATATCTTTGATTAACGTTGACGGAGGCATAGAAGCCTTTTAAAATAGAAAAGTATTGATTTTGAAAGCGAGGAAAAAACATGGCCATTGAGGAAAAAGAAGTTAGACACGTTGCCAAACTTGCAAAGCTAACTTTTGCCGACAATGAAATCCTTCATTTTACAGAACAAATGAGCGATATCATTGATATGGTGGAACAATTAAACGAAGTAGATACAACGGGTGTGCCTGTCACAACTCACGGATATCCATTAGTAAATGTAATGCGTGAAGACGTTGCTGAAAAAGGAACAGACCGCGACTTGTTAATGCGTAATGTGAAAACAAGCGAAGATGGATTTATTCAAGTGCCTGCAATTATGGGCGAAAACGAGGAGGGTGAAGCATGAGTATTATTGAAAACAAAACATTAGTTGAGCTTCACGAAGGCCTTCGTAACAAAGAATTCACTTCTGTGGAATTAACAAAAGAAACATTCGAACGTATCCATGCTTTAGAACCTAAAGTAGAAGCGTTCGTGACATTAAATGAAGAAGAAGCGTTAAAACAAGCGGCCGCTGCTGATGAAAAAGGCTACGGAGAAGAAGTGTCTCTTCAAGGTCTTCCAATCGGGATTAAAGACAATATCGTGACTCGCGACCTTTTAACAACTGCTTCAAGCCGTATGTTAGAAGACTTCAACCCAATTTACGACGCGCACGTTATGGAATTATTAAAAGCGGAAGGTGCGGTTAACGTTGGTAAATTAAACATGGACGAATTTGCCATGGGTGGTTCAACAGAAACTTCTTACTTCAAGAAAACAAAAAATCCTTGGGACTTAACAAAAGTACCTGGTGGATCTTCAGGTGGTTCTGCCGCTGCAGTTGCTTCTGGCGAAGTATTAGCATCTCTTGGTTCAGATACAGGTGGTTCTATCCGCCAACCTGCAAGTTTCACAGGGATTGTTGGGATGAAACCAACATATGGTCGTATTTCTCGTTACGGTTTGATTGCCTTTGCGTCAAGCTTAGACCAAATCGGACCATTTACACGTACGGTTCAAGATAACGCCTTAGTATTAAGTGCGATTTCTGGATATGACCACCGCGATTCAACAAGTGTGCCACAAGAAGTGCCTGCTTACCATAAAGGATTAACAGGCGACATCAAAGGCATGCGTATTGCGTTGCCAAAAGAATATTTTGCTGAAGGCGTGGACCCAGAAGTTCAAGCAGCTGTCTTAAAAGCGGCTGATCAATACCGCGAAATGGGTGCTATCGTTGAAGAAGTGAGCCTACCTCACTCTAAATACGGTATTCCAGCGTACTATATCATCGCTTCATCAGAAGCTTCTTCGAACTTACAACGTTTCGACGGAATCCGTTACGGTCACCGTTCAACAGACGCAGAAACATTAGAAGATTTATACGTGAAGAGCCGTTCTGAAGGGTTCGGGATGGAAGTAAAACGTCGTATCATGCTTGGAACATTCAGCTTAAGTTCTGGTTACTACGATGCTTACTTCAAGAAAGCTGGTCAAGTACGTACTTTAATCAAACAAGACTTTGCAAAAGTATTTGAAAACTATGATTTAATCTTAGGACCTGTAACAACTTCTGCAGCATTCGGATTAGGCGCTCACAGTGACGACCCAATCGCAATGTACATGGCGGACTTATTAACTGTTCCTGTAAACTTAGCTGGCTTACCAGCAATCTCAGTTCCTGCTGGCTTCACAAACGAAGGTCTACCAGTCGGAATTCAATTAATCGGAAATTACTTCCAAGAAAAAACAATTTACCAAGCAGCGTATGCATTTGAACAAGCAAATGATTACTACTTACGCCGCCCACAATTATAAGGAGGAACAATGACATGAACTTTGAAACAATTATTGGTTTAGAGTGCCACGTTGAATTAAAAACTGATTCAAAAATGTTCTCTCCATCACCAGCGCATTTCGGTGCGGAACCAAATACAAATACAAACGTGATCGACTGGGGATATCCAGGGGTTCTTCCTGTCGTAAATAAACGCGCGTTAGAATTCGGAATGCGTGCAGCTCTTGCGTTGAACTGTACGATTTCTCAAGATACAAAATTCGACCGTAAAAACTATTTCTACCCTGATAATCCAAAAGCGTATCAAATCTCTCAATTCGATTACCCAATCGGTCATGATGGCTGGATTGATATCGAAGTCGAAGGACAAACAAAACGTATTCGTATTGAACGTGTCCACTTAGAAGAAGATGCGGGTAAAAATACGCACGGAACAGACGGATTCTCTTATGTGGACTTAAACCGTCAAGGAACACCACTGATTGAAATCGTATCAGAAGCAGATATGCGTTCTCCTGAAGAAGCATATGCGTACCTTGAAGCACTTCGTCAAATCATCATGTTTACAGGTGTTTCTGACGTGAAGATGGAAGAAGGTTCAATGCGTTGTGACGCGAACATTTCAATTCGTCCTTATGGCCAAGAAAAATTCGGTACAAAAACAGAGTTGAAAAACTTAAACTCATTTAACAACGTGCGTAAAGGATTAGCGTTCGAAGAAGTTCGTCAAGCCAACGTCCTACGTAATGGAGGAGAAATCCTTCAAGAAACACGTCGTTTTGATGATGCGACTGGTCAAACGATTTTAATGCGTGTTAAAGAAGGTTCAAGTGACTACCGTTACTTCCCAGAACCAGACCTACCAAACTTCCATATTTCAAATGATTGGATTGAAGAAGTTCGTGCGTCAATTCCTGAAATGCCAAGCAAACGTCGTGAACGTTATGTGAGCGAATTTGGCTTACCAGAATACGATGCAATGGTATTAACATTAACAAAAGAAATGTCTGATTTCTTTGATGCAACAGTTGCGGCTGGTGCTGATTCTAAACAAGCATCAAACTGGTTAATGGGTGACATTTCAGCGCACATGAACAGCAAGAAATTAGAATTGAAAGACTTGAAGTTAACGCCAGAAAGCTTAGCAGAAATGATTCAATTAATCGCGGATGGAACAATCAGTTCGAAATTAGCGAAGAAAGTCTTCTTGTTATTAGCAGAAGAAGGCGGAACTGCAAAAGGCGTTGTTGAAAAACACGGTATGGTTCAATTGAGTGATCCGGCTCAGTTATTACCAATTATTCAAGATGTGTTGGCGAACAATGCGCAGTCTATTGAAGACTTCAAGAATGGTAAAGACCGCGCTGTTGGATTTTTAGTTGGGCAGATTATGAAGCAAACGAAAGGGAAAGCAAACCCTGGCGTTGTAAACCAACTATTACAACAAGAGTTAGCGAAATACTAAAATAAAAATTAATATAGATATTTGATGGCTACGAATTTTTTCGGATGTCTTCATAGTAGCTGTAATAGGGCAACGGCTCGAGCCGAAGTCTCTCGCCTTTAAAGCCTCAAAGGGGGAGTAAGGAAATAAATTCCTAACTCCCCCTTATTCGTTTTAATGCTTTTCCTATTACTGCTACTATAGAATCCGAAAAATTCTCTGCCATCAAAGACTTTTTTGAATTTAGAAACCTTTTTGGATAGTGGTTTAAAGCGCAGAGTTTGCTTGCCCGATAAAAATCCGAAAGGGTGGAGAAAGAGAAAGAAGATACAGTACGAGAGGGGGATGGAATGTGAAGTTAACGATTGAAACGGTATTAAGTCAAGGCGGGGAAACGATGAAGCAGCGTATGCTAGCGGATGCGACGCGTCTTCGCAAGGACTCTGGTTTTGTGCTTAGTTATGTAGAGGATGAAACGAATACGCGTGTGAAAGTGGAAGTGGATACAACAGGGGAAGTGCCGCATGTGACACTTCATCGTCAAGGCGACGCGCGTAGTAAGATGGAGTTTAATAAAACAAAGGCGACGAAAGGAATCTATGAATTAGGTGCGGGTCGTCAAATGCATTTTGATATTCAGACAAAACAACTGCACGTGGAAGAAGCCGAAGAGACGGTACTAGTAGTTTTAGAATATCAGTTATTCCAACAAAGACAGCTGATTACAAGCTCGCTTGTGACGTTCCATTTACAAACAGGGGAAAATGCATAAAAAATCTCTCTAAAGTAGCACAATATGAAGAATCTGTGCTATACTGTTTAAGATGAACCGGAAAGGAAGTGTAACCATTGGAATTAAAGAAACTCGATGGCATTAATAAAAACGAATTATCAATGGTCGAAGTAGCGCATGCTATTTTAGAAGCTAAGAATGAAGTTTTAGATTTCAACCAATTATTAGTAGAAATTCAAGAATACATGGAATTAAGCGACGAAGCGTTAGAATCACGTATGGCTCGCTTCTATACAGACTTAAATATCGACGGAAGCTTTATCTCACTTGGAGATAACCGTTGGGGATTACGTGCTTGGTATCCAATCGATTCTATCGATGAAGAAATTGCAACATCTATGGAAGACGAAGAAGTGAAAAAACCTCGTAAGAAACGTAAGAAAGTTAACGCATTCGGTAGCGATGATCTTATCGATTACAACGATGATGATCCAGAAGATGAAGAGCTTATCGATGACGAAGATCTTGATAGCGATGACTTAGACGACGATATCGATGTGGATCTTGAAGACGATGTAGATGAAGAAGATGAAATCGATGCTTACCGCTCTGACTTAAACGAACTAGGTGCTGACGAAGACTTAGAAGACGAAGCAAGTGTGGAAGAAGATTTAATTATCATCGACGACGAAGATTTAGATAAAGATTTCGACGAGGAAGACGAAGAATAGTCTTCGGAAATAATCAGAAAAAATAATGGCACAACTTATGAAGTTTTTTGTTCGTAAGTTGTGCTTTTTTGTGAAGATAGGTGTATAATGTACCCAATGAGGGTAAATTTGGAGGAAACAATTTGAAAAATAAACTACTCAAAATATTTGATAAGACGTTCTTAAAATTTATCGTCGTTGGAATTATAAATACATTGTTCGGAACGGCTATTATGTTTTTCTGCTTTAATATGCTGCAGATGGATTATTGGGTCTCTTCAGCGATGAACTACTTATGTGGAGGAATCCTTAGTTACTTCCTTAACAAAAAGTACACATTCGAAGTGAAGGAAACTAGTTCAAAAGCCATTATCCGATTCGCGATTAACTTGACCGTATGTTATTTATTAGCGTATGGGGTTGCGAAACCTATAGCCTTGTATCTTTTCCAAGGAGCAGGAGAAAAATTACAAGGAAATATCGCACTCGTGATTGGAATGGGCTTGTACGTATTATTAAATTACGTGGGACAACGTTTTTGGGCGTTCAAACAAGATGAGGCTACAGAGCCAGAAAAAGGAATGGAGGAAAAAAATGAAATCTAGTTTTAAGAAGACAGTGGCATTCGTTGCGATGATTGCATGGGCGATTTTAGGATTAACGTTAATGCAACCTGTGAACGCAGCTACAGTAACACCAACAGTGTCAAACTTAAAAGCAACAACAAGCGGTCAAAAGGTAACATTTTCTTTCGACTGGGATTTAACAGGTAAAGCTGTTAAAGAAGGAGATACTTTCACAATCGATGCTCCAGAAGGTGTCAACATCACTGAAATCGCAACACAATCACTACAAGCAAACGGTGCTGAAGTGGCAACGATTTCGATGACAAACAAAAAGATTACTTTTACTTTCAAAAAAGCAATCGAATCAATGAACCAAAACGTAAAAGGTGGATTCTCATACAAAGCGGAATGGGATAACACTCCAGGAAACCCTGGAAACAAAACAGCGACTTCAAAAGTAGGTTCAGAATCAGTAGTAATCACTCGTCCTGATGGGCCTGGCGTATTTGAATCAGTATTAAATAAATACAACCGTACTGGTGATTATGTATCTAAGCAATTCAAATTAGATGCATCTGAAAACTACGCATGGATGAATGTTGGAGATGACTACTATCTAACAACTTGGTTCATCCGTATCAATGGGGACGGCCAAAAGAAAGCCATCACTAACCCAGTGGTAACAGACCGCATTCAAGCTCCAGCGGTAGATTACTCTAAAATCACTTTTGCTCCAGCTGCGAACCATGCAGCAAGTGAATTCTTTGTGGGAACTTACTTGAAACCATCATTCACATTAAGAAAAGGTGGACAAGTGGTTGCTTCAGGTTGGGATTTCTGGAAACACGTTAAATTTGATGCAGACGGAAATGGATTCACTGTGAACTTATCAGACGTAAGCGATGTTTTCAAAACAGCTACAGACGATGAATTAATCGTTGAATATCAAACATTAATTCCTAAAACAACAATCCGCGTTGACAATAACGCTACATTAAAAGCTGACGAAATTACAACACCATTAACTGATCCAGCATTCTGGAACAATACAGAATTGAATTTCTGGGTATCAGGGGATAAGACTGTTACAGTTCAAAAAGAATGGGTTGGCGATAGCGAAGCGGATCGTAAAGACATTACTGTTCAATTATTGGCAAATGGTCAAAAATTAGACGGAATGACTAAGACTTTAACAAAAGGGTCAGACTGGAAAGCTGAATTCACAAAATTACCTGGTATTAAAGATGGTAAAGCAATTGAGTACTCAGTAGAAGAAGTAAACACTCCTGATGGATATACTTCAAAAGTTGAGAAAATTGATGATTCAAACGTAATCAAAGTTGTGAATACTTCAAACAAACCAACTACAACAACCACTACGACTACTACAACTACGACTCAAGAGCCTACAACTACAA
>CALJSD010000140.1 GCA_937976325.1 uncultured Carnobacterium sp. | reverse complement strand
GTTTCGCTAAGAATGTACGGTGAGGTTTTTCACCTGTACGTGTACGACGAGCACTCACGACGTCGTATCCTTGTTCATACGCTTCAATCATTTGTGGAAGAAGTGCAGGTGGATGTTGTAAGTCCCCATCCATTAAAATCACAGCTTCCCCTGTTGCGTATTCAAGTCCAGCAATTGTTCCAGCTTCTTTCCCAAAGTTTCTGCTGAAACTAATATATTTTACACGAGAATCGCTGTCCGCGATCGCAAGCATTTTTTCAAAAGTACGGTCTTTACTACCATCATTAATAAAAATAATTTCAAATTCTGCTTTAGTAATTTTATTGATTTCTGCTACTAAGGCGTCATACATTTTCTGAATCATATTTTCCTCGTTATAAAACGGGATGACAATTGATAATTTCATTATTCCACTCCTCAATCCTTTAAATGTTCATCTCTTATATCATACCATTTTTTTGTGTGAAATTCCGCTCATATGCGAATTTTTTGGGTACAAAAAAACGAGAACTCTTCCTTTTTGAAAGAAGCTTCTCGTTTCTTACTGGTTTAAATTTCTTTTAATCGCTTAATCGCAACGTTTGTCCCTAAAAGCCCCACCAATAAAAAGGTGAATACGACGGCAAAGCATAGCATAAAGAACTCTTCAGGCAACGCTAAAATAATCGGATCATTTTTAGGATCGAACATCCACGCATCATTGTTAAAGAACACTTGATGGAACTTCACAAAAAGCGTATCGAAGAATGCCGCAATCGCAAAGCAAACAACAACTGGAATTAAAACGAGCCATCTGATTGGTCTACGCAATTGCCATGTTTGTCTTCTTTGTCGTAAATATCTCACGCCAAAGAAACTGATAAGACCTGAAGCGAGTAATACTGCAAAATTCACGAAGAAGAGACGTTTCACTTCAAAGAAATGGAACAATCCTTGCTGCGAACTTGGAAAATCAGTCATCTTCAATGTATCGTTCAATGGATTCGTTAAGTACCCGATGAGTTCATGGTAGTTCATCTTAAGCGTATCTGCACTGTAACCAGTGAGCTTTTCCACTCCAAACCAACCAATCGACCAGTGATACATCGGCTCAAAGAAAATCACAAACGTAATTCCTAAACTTAAAAAGAAGAGGAATAGCGCGATGGAAGTAATCCACTTAGGTACGCGGTAGGCTCTTGTTAAATAGTCCATTCACTCAAATCCTCTACCAAGTGCGTTGGTTGTTCTTCCACTTTTTCTAAGTCTTCACGAGTTGAAAATCCTGTTAATACCATCAGCGTATCCATGCCATATTGAATGCCGGCTTGAATATCCGTTTGGTAATTATCTCCCACCATTGCGATGTCTTCTTTTGTAAAATGACGATCTGGGAATTTAGCGTTTAAATAATCCAACGCAGACTCCATAATCACGCTGCTTGGTTTACCAATAATAATCGGCTCTACTTGCGTCGCAACTTTTAAGAAACCAGTGATGGCACCTGACCCTGGAATTGGGCCTTTTTCGCTTGGTAAGTTCGAGTCGATATTGGTTACGATATAAGTTGCCCCATTACGAATCGCAAGCGTTGCTGTTTCTAAGTCTTTATAAGTCACATTACGGTCAAGGGACTGCAACACGACTTCTGGGTCTTCAGAAACAAGCGTATATCCAGCTGCTTCGACTTGATTTTTAATCGCTTCTTCCCCGATGACCATGACACGGTTCACGTTGAAATGAGACTTCAAATAATCCACTGCCGCAACACCGCTTGTATACACTTCGTCTGCCGAAACTTCAGTGCCATAGTTCACACGTAAGTTTTCAGCCACTTGTTCAGGTGTTTTTGTAGCGTTGTTTGTTACAAATAGGAATGGAATCTTGGCTTCTTGCAATCTCTTAATAAATGCTTCGGCCGTTGGAATACGGTCTTTTCCGCGATACATTGTTCCATCTAAATCAATAAAATATGCTTTATACATTTAGTTACCTCTTTGTTGGTTTTCTCGAATATGGAATCCTTTCTTCTGAGTGGATTTCATAGGGCTCTTCTTCACCTTGCTGCTTGCTGGTTTCTCCACTTCTTTCATTGAAAAATGTTGCGAAGATTTCTTTTGTTTTGGTTTGAAGTTATTGCCTTCATAGTCTTTTTCTTTCATCGTTTCTTTCGGAATAAATTCTTTCAAGTTAAACGATTGATCTTTTTTCGACTTTTGATTTGTCTCATTATTGCGTTTCTTCTGACGGTTTTGAGACTTCTCTTTAAACTTACGCTTGTTATTTGAACGGACTGGACTATCTAAATCCGCCGGACTAAACACATGCTCTCTACGTTGATTATTTTGACGTTTACGTTGATTATTGCGTTCACGTCTTGGACGTTGTTGTGGTTTTTCTTCTTCCACAACTGGCTTATGTTGCGCCTCTGGGTCTCTTTCTAATACGAAATATTGGCACCCAAAATTACAATATTCTAATAAATATTCTTGTAAATAATCGATATCGCGGTCTGGAGTCGCCAATTTATGCGAATGTTTGAAGAAACCTTTCAAACGTAATTTCTCATGGCCCCAGTCGCCAACGATGTAATCATAGCGCTCAAAAATGTCATTATAGCGCTCATTTAATGCTTCTAGATTAAATCCGTCACGGTAATCTTCGACGATTTCATAATGCACATCATCAATCATCACGGTTGTATCGCCAACCATTACCGCACGCTTCACTTCCTCTTCAGGTGTTGTCACAATCTCTTCTAAGACTTGACTTAATTCCTGTGAAAGTGTTTCTGCTTTCTGTTCAGTCATGATTCTTCCTTTCTTTGAATACTAATTCTTTTTCAATAATCGTTCTTAATAAATCTGGATAAATAATTTCGTTGTCCCCTTTTTCTTCAATCATCGGGAAAAATGGAACGAATCGCATATGGTCTGGACAAACAAATGTAATGAACTCATCATCTGCTAATCTTTTGCCGTCTACAACGATTTCGCCACTAGCGAACTGGAATCCTGTATAAAGGATCTCTCCAAACAGTTTACCACGAAAACCATATCCACGAATAGCTTTTTCTAGTAATTCAGGCTGCTGTTCTTCAAAAATTTGCAATAGTTGTTTGAAATCCGAAACTCTAAAGCGACTCTTGTTCAAATGAATCGGATGTGGCATACACTCATGCAAATCGAACTTTGTGAGAGGTCCTTCTTTAAACGGTACTACGAAAAGTCCAGTATAAGTAAATGCTACCGAAACTCTAGTTTGTCTCGTCATCGCTTCTAATGAGAGAAGAGCAAGTTCTTTTACGGAATACGCAGGGATATGTGGAAGTACCACTTCTTCTTTCAAGAGCGCAATTCCTTCTTGGCGAAGTGCTTCTCCTTCATCAATAGTCGAATCCTCTTTTAAATCCTCTACTGCAATCATTTTATCAGAAAGTGGAATCAAGCGACTCCCTTCTGTCTTCAAATGAAGTTCGCCAATATAAGCACCATACTTAAATCCACCAGTTAACAGCGTCTGATTTACCCATTTTCCTTCTTCAAAGAGATGATGCGTATGCGCCCCAAGAATCACTTGGATTTCAGGATAAGTTTCGGCAATCAGATGATCCATTTCAATTCCTAAATGAGACAGCAAAATAATCTGATGACCACCTGCTGCTAGAGTCGGTACAAGACGCTTCAAGGTATCCATCGGCTCTTCAATCAAATAGCCATTTGGGCCATAGCTTTCTGGATAAGAAGCCGTCAACCCGATAAATGCAATACTGCAGTCGTCCACTTTTTCGAAGTGAACTTCTTTTGCAAACGGAGGCACTTCTCGAGTCGTTGCCCATTTGACATTCGAAATGATGACTTCGAACTGGCGACCTTCATACGCCGCCTCTAACTCAAGCGGTGTGTAAGCCGTCCCTTCGTTATTTCCAAGGGTCGCAAAATCGATTTTCTCTTCGTTCAACACTCTTGCAGCAATCTTTCCGTCCTCTGCTTCAACCAATGGATGGACACGGTCAATGAGGTCTCCTAAATCAATCCCAAACACCTTTTGCCCTTCTTTTTCAAGCTGGGCTCTGCGCTCAGTCATGAAGCGCGTTTGTGTCTTTATAGAGTGGAAGTTCGAGTGCATATCGTTGATGTGAAGAATCGTTACTTCACTCATGCTTCCACCTCATCTGGATGATTTTCAAATACCGTTGCTTGTGTTAACTGTTGTAAATCCTGTGGTGCAATTTCTAATTGAAGTCCACGTTTTCCTGCAGAGATACGAATCGTTTTTTGCTCCATCGCATGATGCTCGATAAAGGTTGGAAATTTCTTCTTCATTCCAATCGGTGAACATCCTCCGCGTACATATCCTGTTAATGGTTCCAGTTTATCTAGTGATAATAATTCTACGCGTTTATTTCCTGAAACTTTCGCAATCGTCTTTAAATCTAATTCTCGGTGGGCCGCAATACAAGCGACTAAATGTCCAGTCTTATCGCCTGTTAATACGATGGTTTTGTAGACTTCCTCAACAGGAATCCCCATTCCCTGCGCCGCATGAATAGCGTCTAAGTGTGCTGTATCCACATCA
>CALJSD010000139.1 GCA_937976325.1 uncultured Carnobacterium sp. | reverse complement strand
GGACGTGTAAAAGACTTACCAGGGGTACGTTACCATATCATTCGTGGTGCTTTAGACACTGCAGGAGTTAACAACCGTATGCAAGGTCGTTCTAAATACGGTACTAAACGTCCTAAAAAATAATTAAAAAAATAAAACACTCATTAAATGAAAGGAGGATTATAAATGCCTCGTAAAGGTCCTGTCGCAAAACGTGATGTTTTACCTGATCCAATTTATAATTCAAAATTAGTTACTCGTTTAATCAACCGTTTAATGGTAGATGGAAAACGTGGTAAAGCTGCAACAATCTTATATAACGCATTTGATATCGTTAAAGAAAAAACTGGAAACGATCCAATGGAAGTTTTCGAACAAGCAATGAAAAACATTATGCCTGTTCTTGAAGTTAAAGCTCGTCGTGTAGGGGGTTCTAACTACCAAGTTCCTGTGGAAGTTCGTCCAGACCGTCGTACTACATTAGGTTTACGTTGGTTAGTAAACTACTCACGTCTACGTGGTGAAGACACAATGGAAGTTCGTTTAGCTAAAGAAATTATGGATGCTGCGAACAACACTGGTGCTTCTGTTAAGAAACGTGAAGATACACATAAAATGGCTGAAGCGAACAAAGCGTTTGCTCACTATCGTTGGTAAGATTAAAAAGGTTTTTCAACCTTTTTGGTCTCACTTATTGTTAGAAATATAGAAAGAGGTGTAGAACGAAGATGGCAAAAAGAGAATTCTCTCTTGAAAATACTCGTAATATTGGTATCATGGCCCACATCGATGCAGGTAAAACTACAACGACTGAGCGTGTACTTTATTACACTGGTAAAATCCACAAAATTGGTGAAACTCACGAAGGAGCTTCACAAATGGACTGGATGGAACAAGAACAAGAACGTGGTATCACTATTACATCAGCTGCTACAACAGCACAATGGAAAGGTCACCGTATTAACATCATCGACACACCAGGGCACGTGGACTTCACAGTTGAAGTAGAACGTTCTCTACGTGTATTAGATGGTGCGGTAGCTGTACTTGATGCTCAATCTGGGGTAGAACCTCAAACAGAAACTGTATGGCGTCAAGCTACAACATACGGAGTTCCACGTATCGTATTTGCAAACAAAATGGATAAAATCGGTGCTGACTTCTTATACTCAGTACGTACAATCCACGAACGTTTACAAGCAAATGCACACCCAATTCAATTACCAATCGGAGCTGAAGACAACTTCACTGGTATCATTGACTTAATCAAAATGAAAGCTGAAATCTATACAAATGACTTAGGTACAGATATCCAAGAAACAGATATCCCTGAAGATTTACAAGATTTAGCTGAAGAATGGCGTGAAAAATTAGTGGAAGCAGTTGCTGAAACTGACGAAGCTTTAATGGAACGCTATTTAGAAGGCGAAGAAATTTCAGAAGCTGAATTAAAAGCAGCTATCCGTAAAGCTACATGTGCGGTAGAGTTCTACCCAGTATTATGTGGTTCTGCCTTCAAAAACAAAGGGGTACAATTAATGTTAGATGCAGTAGTTGACTACTTACCATCTCCATTAGATGTTCCTTCAATTAAAGGTATCGATCCTAACACAGACCAAGAAACAGAACGTCATTCATCAGATGAAGAACCATTCTCAGCATTGGCCTTCAAAGTTATGACTGACCCATTCGTAGGTCGTTTAACATTCTTCCGTGTGTACTCTGGTACTTTACAATCAGGTTCATACGTTAAGAACTCAACGAAAGGTAAACGTGAACGTGTAGGACGTATCCTACAAATGCACGCGAACTCTCGTCAAGAAATTCCAGAAGTATTCTCAGGAGACATCGCTGCTGCAGTTGGTCTTAAAGATACAACTACAGGGGACACATTATGTGACGAAAAAGCTGAAGTTATCTTAGAATCAATGGAATTCCCTGATCCAGTTATCGAGGTTGCTATTGAACCTAAATCAAAAGCTGACCAAGATAAAATGGCTATCGCTTTACAAAAACTTGCAGAAGAAGATCCAACATTCCGTGCTTACACTAACCAAGAAACTGGTGAAACAGTTATCGCTGGTATGGGTGAGTTACACTTGGATATCATCGTTGACCGTATGCGTCGTGAGTTCAAAGTAGAAGCTAACGTAGGTGCTCCTCAAGTATCTTACCGTGAAACATTCCGTGCTTCTACTCAAGCAGAAGGTAAATTCGTTCGTCAATCAGGTGGTAAAGGTCAATACGGTCACGTATGGATTGAATTTACTCCTAACGAAGAAGGTGCTGGATTCGAATTCGAAAACGCAATTGTCGGTGGGGTAGTTCCTCGTGAATACATCCCTGCAGTTGAAGCTGGATTGAAAGACGCTATGGAAAACGGGGTATTAGCTGGTTATCCATTAGTTGACATCAAAGCTAAACTTTATGATGGATCATACCACGATGTCGATTCATCTGAAACAGCCTTCAAAGTTGCCGCTTCTATGGCATTGAAAGCTGCTGCTAAGAAAGCTCAACCTGCTATCTTAGAACCTATGATGGCTGTTGAAATTACAGTTCCTGAAGAATACTTCGGAGATGTAATGGGACACGTTAACGCTCGTCGTGGACGCGTTGAAGGTTCTGAAGTTCGTGGTAACGCACAAATCGTTAAAGGTATGATTCCTTTATCAGAAATGTTCGGTTACGCAACTACATTACGTTCTGCAACACAAGGTCGTGGTACTTTCAGTATGACATTTGACCACTATGAAGATGTTCCTAAGAGCATTGCAGAAGAAATCATTAAGAAAAACGGCGGTAACGGAGAATAATCTCTAGCGCTGCATCCTATCAAATGAACTGAATCGACTGGTTATGTCAGTCATAACCAGTTGATTTTTAAGAGAGTTCTTTGGTATAATTACAATCGGTAGATACTGTTATAGAATCTAACAAAACTCAATTATTAGGAGGAATCATTTAAATGGCAAAAGAAAAATTTGACCGTTCAAAACCACACGTTAACATTGGTACAATCGGCCACGTTGACCACGGTAAAACAACATTAACTGCTGCTATCACAACAGTTTTAGCTAAGAAAGGTTTCGCGCAAGCTCAAGATTACGGTTCAATCGATAAAGCTCCAGAAGAACGCGAACGTGGTATCACAATCAACACAGCTCACGTTGAGTACGAAACTGACACTCGTCACTACGCTCACGTTGACTGCCCAGGACACGCGGACTACGTTAAAAACATGATCACTGGTGCTGCTCAAATGGACGGTGCTATCTTAGTAGTATCTGCAGCTGACGGCCCAATGCCACAAACACGTGAACACATCTTATTATCACGTCAAGTAGGTGTTCCTTACATCGTTGTATTCTTAAACAAAGTTGACATGGTTGACGATGAAGAATTATTAGAATTAGTAGAAATGGAAGTTCGTGACTTATTATCAGAATACGATTTCCCAGGCGATGACACTCCAGTTGTTGCAGGTTCTGCTTTACGCGCTTTAGAAGGCGACGCTTCATACGAAGAAAAAATCTTAGAATTAATGGCTGCAGTTGACGAATACATCCCAACTCCAGAACGTGACGTTGACAAACCATTCATGATGCCAGTCGAAGACGTGTTCTCAATCACAGGTCGTGGTACTGTTGCTACAGGTCGTGTTGAACGTGGACAAGTTCGTGTTGGTGACGAAGTTGAAATCGTTGGTATTTCAGAAAAAACATCTAAAACAACTGTTACAGGTGTTGAAATGTTCCGTAAATTGTTAGACTATGCTGAAGCAGGGGATAACATTGGTACATTATTACGTGGTGTTACACGTGACAACATCGAACGTGGACAAGTTCTTGCTAAACCAGGAACAATCACTCCACATACTAAATTCAAAGCTGAAGTTTACGTATTAACTAAAGAAGAAGGTGGACGTCACACTCCATTCTTCTCTAACTACCGTCCTCAATTCTACTTCCGTACAACAGACATCACTGGTGTTTGTGTGTTACCAGAAGGTACTGAAATGGTAATGCCTGGTGACAACGTAACTATGGAAGTTGAATTAATTCACCCAGTTGCTATCGAAAACGGTACTAAATTCTCTATCCGTGAAGGTGGACGTACAGTAGGTGCTGGTTCAGTAGCTGCTATCGAAAAATAATTTTTCTTAAAATTGATTTTCAAGACTATCCAATTTTGGATAGTCTTTTTTTATTAAAAATTTATAAAATAAAATGTCAGACAATTGAAAGCGAAAAACAAAAATAACCACAAACGCCTGGAAATGTTGATATATCAGCATTTGTAAAGGTTTTAAAACAAAATGAAACACACGGGCGCGTGTGCATAAATAAATGCTGTTAAATCAACGGTTTTCACTTGCAATCAAAAAGAGAATCTTGTATACTATTAAAAGTGCCGCAGAGGAATGTAAATTCTAAAGCAGCATACCCCCTCTTAATTTAAGAAGGGGAGCTATGAAACGAGAGGTTGCGACACGCCCGGACGCTTTGCCACGAAAGGGTTAAGTCGGAAATTCGCGTGGAGCTAGTCTTATGACAACATTAGACGAAGGAGGAAAGA
>CALJSD010000138.1 GCA_937976325.1 uncultured Carnobacterium sp. | reverse complement strand
AACGACTGAATCAACTACAGAAAGTACTACAACGACAGAAGCAACAACTACTACGGCTTCAACAACAACAGAAGGAACTACAACTGAAGGTTCAACAACAGAAACTCCAGCAGTTCCAACAACAGAAGAACCAAAACGTCCTGAATTACCAAATACAGGTACAGCAAAAGGATTCACTGTTATCATTGGTGGCGTACTTGTGGTTGTAGCGGCAGCGTTATTATTCACTCGTAAAAAAGAAAACAAATAATGTTAAATGATGAAGAAGTCTTACGAAAGTAAGGCTTCTTTTTTTGCAAATTTTTTCATGAGTCAAATCCTCTTTCATATTGATGCGAAAGTTTGCTATAATAGACAGTAACAGAGTAATTGAGGTGTAGAAAATGAAAAAAACATATTTTATTATTGGTGATATTCACGGCGAAGCAGACATGATGGAAGAAATGCTTCAAAACTGGGACGAAGAAACTCAGCAACTTGTCTTCATGGGAGACTTGATTGACCGTGGACCAGACAATAAACGTAGTGTCCTAACAGGGATGAAATATGCGAAAGAGAAAAACGCATGGTATTTGATGGGAAATCATGAAGTGATGTTCCTGGCATTTATTGACGATCCTGAAGGACGTTTTCCACACTACTTCAGAAACAATGGGGATACGACAATTAACGACTTACTAGGTCGCCCACAAGGTACTCCGGTCAATCCTGTGGAAGATGCCGAAGCGATTAAAGCGCAATATCCAGAACTCATCGCGTTTCTAAGAGAGCGTCCTCTCTTTATCGATGAAGGCGACTTGCTCTTAGCGCATGCTGGGGTGGATTTACGCTTAGACGACTGGCATGACACTGAGCCAAAAGACTTCTACTGGATTCGTGAGCCATTCCATAAAGGGGCCAACAACACTGGCAAAACGATTATCTTCGGGCACACACCTTTACGTGGCTTAAACGAAGATGGCGACTTTATGAAATTATGGCAACATGATGGCAAAATCGGTATCGATGGCGGAGCTGTTTTTGGCGGCGCGCTTCACGGTATCGTATGGCATGATGGCAAAATCGAAAAAATCTATAGCATTAAAAATACAAAACCAGTCCGTTTCACGGATGACTAGAGGTGTTCTATGAAGAAAAATGCGGTTCTATTATGGGTTGTTTACTTTTTAAACTTGATGGTTTTCCCGGCGTTCTTTATTCGTTATACGTCTTCGGGACCAAGTATTGATACAAATGCCTACCTGATCCTTCAACTGGTTTCAACAGTGATTGGAGTCGCATTGTTCCGCGAGAAGCTTGTGGAAGGGTTCAAAAACTTCATCAAGCGTCCGTTTATTCGAGATTTGGCGATTGGATACGCACTTCGTATTGGGTTAGCAATTGCGGTAGCCCGGTTTATTGGAGATGTGACGTCGGATAACCAAGAACAAATCGAGAAGATGATGAGCGCAAACAATGCAGTGACCATGTTTGTTCTACTATGCGTTGTAGCGCCAATCTTGGAAGAATTGGTGTTTCGTGAAGCCATCATTGGTTCGTTTAAGAAATCGCTTAATGTAGAGGTATTAACGTTTATTTCAGCGTTTCTATTCGTGCTACTTCACGCACTTTCAAAAGATGCTGCAGGTTTGATTGACTGGACAGCGGCATTAATGTACGTTCCATTAACAATTCCGATTGTGGGGATGTATCGTTATTATAACAACAATATTTTTGCATCCATCTCGATGCATTTTCTCAATAATTTTATCGCGTTTTTATTTTTATTAAATCAGTAATGACAAAGGGGTGAAATCATGAAAATCGATCAATGGGTACGATTCATTATTCGGTATGGTTTCATCCTTTTTGCGCTTTTTGAATGGTCGCAACTGCCGAATATGAACGCAGGAGACATCGCCTTCTTCTTTGGATTTATCGCGCTTGTGCAAGTTGGCTATTATTCATTGAAATATCAGTGGTATATCCTGATTGAAGGCATCGCGGTCGTCCTCCTCTGTTTGTATTTCCATACCATTTTTACAGGACTGATTCTTCTTCTCTGCTTCGAGGTGAGTCTCCGATTCTCCTTTAGAAATGCATTGATTCTACAGTTGATATTAGGGGCGGTCGTTATCGTTCCAGCCGTTCAACAAGGCGATAGCATTCAAGTCGTGATGACCTTGTTCTTCCTTTTATTCTTCTCTTATGGAAATCATATATTGGAAGAGCGAAGAGCGCTGCAAGAAGAGTTGGAAAAAGCCGAGCAAAAACTCAGCGAGCAACGGTATGACTTGCAACAAGCCCAATATAAAATGGGGACGATGAAGGAAATCTTCACGTTGCAAGAGCGAAACCGAATTTCTCGTGAGATTCACGATTCAGTGGGACACAGTCTGTCCACGATTATTATTCAGCTAGGGGCGATTTCGCAACTGGCTAAGCAACAAAATTCACCGATTCAAGAAATGAGCGAGGGGCTTCGTGATTTTGCGGTCGAAGGATTGCAAGAAGTGCGTAAGATTGTTCATGATTTGAAACCAGAACAAATGGATAAGAAGCAGCTGGATATTGCGCTGGAAGAATTTTTCCACGAGGTGCAAGTCAACAGCGGCATCGATATTCAGTTTAGAAAAAATGAGCCGACCTTCACGCTTACAAGTGAGGCGGAGCTCAGCATCTTCCGTGGGGTCCAAGAGGCAATTACAAACGCGATGCGACATGGCCAAGCGACACGCATTACCGTGCTGTTGATGTATAATCCATCGCAATTAGTCGTGACGATTAAAGATAACGGAACAGGAGCACTTGATTTAGCTCCAAAAGGCGGACTCAAATCACTCCAAGAACGTCTGAGAGGAGAAGGCGGATCTGTTGCCATTGAGGCGTCTAATCCTGGCGTGACCGTGCAAATGATCCTACCGAATACAGAAAAACAATAGAAACGAGGAGAACCATGACAAACCCAATCAAACTTATTATTGCCGACGATGAAATGCTCATCCGTACTGGTTTAAAAATCATGCTTGAGGCGAGCGGTAATGTCGAAGTCCTCGCTTTAGCAGAGAGTGGACGTGCGGCCTTTGAAGCCTGCAAGGAGCACCAACCAGATGTGGTCTTGATGGATATTCGCATGCCTGAGAGTAACGGGATTGAAGGAACGAAGCTGATTAAAGAGGCCTTTCCAGAGGTGAAGGTGCTGATTGTGACGACCTTCCAAGATACAGAATATATTGTCGAAGCCGTGCAAAATGGTGCTTCGGGGTATTTATTAAAAGACAGTAGTCCAGAGGCGATTCTTGACGGGATTAAAGTCGCCATGTCTGGAAAAGTCGTGATGGATACGGTGATTTCAGAGGCGCTACTGACGAATACGACCGTTGAGAAGCCTGCAAGCTTTGATGCGGAAAAATGGGGGCTCACACCACGTGAGGTAGAGCTTATCCAACAAGTGGCGCAAGGCTTAAGCAATAAAGAAATCGCGCAAACGCTCTTCCTCTCAGAAGGAACCGTAAAAAATAATATTAGTACGATTTTATCGAAATTAGAATTGCGTGACCGCACTCAACTTGTGATTTTCGCGTACGAAAACAAACTCAAACAATAATTAAGACTGCTCCGATTCTTTCAGACAAACCACCGTGGAGTATAGAATCTGAAAGAGTCGGGGCATTTTTTATAGAAAACATGACTTTAGTCACGATATGTGATGACGTTTTGGACTATAGACTCCGATGGGTGTTTGCTATGATAAGGGTACAAACAAGTAGGAGGATAAACAAATGAACGAATCCAAGAAGACCCCTAAAGATTTAAAACAGGAAAAAATCGTCGCGATTGTTCTTTGTTTATTAATAGCAATCCTTTCATTTATTCGATAAAGAGGTGTACATATGATTGAAATTAAAGACGTAACCAAATCTTACGGACGACAAAAAGTCCTACAAAATGTTTCCTTTGAAATTATGGAAGGGGAACTTTTTGGATTACTTGGACCTAATGGAGCTGGGAAAAGTACATTGATTGATATTCTGACAGGGATTCAATCGATGGATAGCGGTGAGATTTTCATTAATGGAAAGTCGATTAAAACCGATAAAGTAGAAATTCGAAAACACTTAGGCTTAGTGCCACAAGATATCGCGCTTCTTGAGGAATTGAACGCGGTCGACAACTTAGAATACTTCGGTGGACTTTACGGGTTAGCAGGGGGAGAGTTGAAGAGTCAAATCGAGAAGTTACTGGAAGTGGCCGGACTTACCGACAAGAAGAAAGAAAAAGTGAAAAACTACTCTGGCGGGATGAAACGTCGCTTGAATATTGCTGTTGCGATGTTGCATAATCCTTCGATTTTGATTTTAGATGAACCAACTGTTGGGGTTGATGCGCAGTCGCGTCAACATATCTTCGACTATATTCAGTCTCTTGCTGAACAAGGAACGACAATTCTTTACACGTCGCACTATATGGAGGAAATCGAAGCCCTCTGTAAGCGTGTCTTCATTCTCGATTTAGGAGAAGAAGTGGCGTATGGCACGAAAGAAGAAGTGAAAAAACTCGTGGGGCATACACAAACGGTGGCACTCACATTGGATCGCGTACCTGCTGGATTTGACGAAGTGTTGAAGAATAGCGAAAACGGCATTCAATTTGTAACAGTGGACGGACAAGACATAGCCCTCACGATTGACCAAACGATTTTCTCGATGATGAAATTGATTGAGCAAGTCGAACAGGCACAACTCGTGATTAAATCCGTCAACGTAAAAGAAACGACATTAGAAGAGGCGTTCTTACAATTAACAGGAAATACGCTTCGTGATTAAGGAGGACTTATGAGATACATTCGTTATATTAAAGCCAATTTAATATCCTCTCTGAAGTCTTTTCCAGCGCTATTACTCATGGTCTTAATGCCATTTCTATTAGCGTTATTCTTAGCCTTCTCCACAAAGAGTGCCTTCAATCCGTCTGATTTAAATATCGAGACGAAAATTTATATCGATAATCAAGACAAAGGAGCTTACGGAGAACAAATCGTGGCGTTGTTTGAGCAACTCACTGAGGAAAAACAAATTGCGCTGACAAGTGTGAAAGACGATGCCAAAATCATTGCGACGATTCCAGCTGATTTTACAGAGTCGATTCAAACGCGTTCGCAAGCAACTCCGATTACCATCGAGAAATCAGGGCGGACATCGAGTACGTCACTTGCGGTGTATGAATCGCTCTTGAAAACAATGACTTCGCAATTATTAGAAGCCAGTTCGGTGATGCATGAAGTCGCAGAGAGTAAAAATGCATCCATAACGCCCGAACAAGCAGCGGGGATGCTTGTATCCTTACAACAGGAAATCCAGGCGGGAGCTTTTGAGACGGAACAGGTAGAAGCAGAGTCACAAGTAACTGCAAACCAACACTACGCAATTACAGGTTTAGGATTTCTATTTATGATGTTCCTTGAAACTGCGATGCGCTTTGGGGTACAACGAGAACTCAGCGGGCTTCGCAAACGCTTGAATGTATTGCCATTTAGTATTTGCGAAAGAGACAGACTCGATTTAGCCGTAAATATGATTATGACGACGCTATTGTCCTTCGTGTATATCGGCCTATGGAAAATCCTCGATTCAACAACTTTTGGAGGAAACATCGGTATCATCTTTGTCCTTATCGTTTTCTATAGTTTAGTCTTCAATGTTCTTGGAAACTTACTCGGTAATTTTGTGACGGAGAAGAACATGCCAGCCTTCTCGACTGGAATTAACTTGGTTTACTTGTTCTTATCGGGTGTCATCCCGCTAGATCGTATTAGTTCAACCTTTAGTTTCCTAAGCGGAAATCCGTTCCGCCAATTTATTTACACCCCATTTGTCGATGTGATGAATGGCGTGTCGATGAAAGGAATGGCTATGGTTGCCGCACCGATTATTTTAGTGTTAGGAGTAGCCTTTAACTGGTCATTGAAGAGAAAGGAGGCGCGTCAATGAATCTTGTAAAAATGACAATCTTTCATTTGAAACGATTATTGAAAATGCCACTGATTCTCTTTATGATGATTGGAATGCCGGTCCTTATCAATGGAATCATGCTTACCACGCAAGGAAGGGTGGATACGAAAGCGCCAAGTACGGTCGCAAAAACCGTTGCCTTTGTATTCAACGAGGGGAATGAGGAGTACGAAGAATTGATTGCGCCGTATATCCGAGAAGAAAATGTGTACTTCGATTTAGATAGCGCCAAAGAGGCTTTGAAAAAAGGCGAAATGACCGTTATTTACGAAGTACCTGCGAACTATTTACAAAAGGCGAAAGAAGGCCAAGTGCCAACGATTCGCATCTGGAATACACAGCGCGGCACAAGAGATTTTCTACTTGATGCACAGTTGACGAAGGTGTTAAAAGAAGTCATGCTAAACGCGAAGCTGCAACAAACAGGCGTATTGACGAAAGAAGAGACCTTGCCAGAGAGTGACAATCAAATGGTGGTTACTATCAATGAAACGAAGACGAGTGTTGCGAGTGGAGTAGTCATGCTCATCTCTCTCCTTTATGTCATCATGAATGCGTCAGTGATTGCTTCGGACTGGATTAACTTCAAGAAGAGTCATGTGTTGAAACGCTCAGTCGTCTCTCCACGTTCTAATTTGGAGATTACACTTTCGTTCTTATTGGCGTACTTTATTTTTATGTTTATCGTCAATATGATTATGATGGCAGCGATGTTCTTTACAGGACTCGTTCCAGAAATGAACTGGGGAGTGTTTACGGGACTATTAGCCGCGACGATTATTTACAGTCTCTGCCTAAACTTATTCTTCTTTAGAATTTTCAAATCACCAGGACACGCGACGACGTTTGGAGTGTTGTTTGTAATGTTGATGGCGGGGATTGGAATGCCAGCAGCGTTTGGTGATTTTGGAGGAA
>CALJSD010000137.1 GCA_937976325.1 uncultured Carnobacterium sp. | reverse complement strand
ATTTTCTACTAATGTTGGTTTTAATAAGACATTTTCTTGACGAACTTCCACAACTTCATCATCTTCTGGGAAGTATCCTAAATCTTCTAAAATAATTCCCGCCATTGTGTCTACTTCATCTGAATCAATCGTTGTTTGGAATGTTTGATTGAATTTTTCTAATGTCATTCCCGCATCAATTAAGAAATTCTTCTCATCAATTTCACGGTAACTCATTTCTTCCACATCATACTCATCTTCAATTTCACCGACAATTTCTTCGATTAAGTCTTCCAATGTCACGACACCTTCAACTCCACCGTATTCATCTTTTAAAATCGCCATATGTTGACGTGTTTTTCTAAATTCGACTAATAAATCATCTACGAAAATCGTTGAAGGAACAAATAACGGTTGATGCGCTAAATCCATTAATTGGATTTGATCGAAGCCTTGTTCTTTTGCCGCTCTTAAAACATCTTTAGAGTGTAAAACTCCAATGACATTATCTTTATCTTCTTCATAAATTGGGAAACGTGAATAAGAACTACTTAAAATGATTTCGATATTTTCTGCTAAATCATCTTCCACATCAAGCATTAATGTGTCCGTTCTTGGTACCATCACTTCTCTAGCTAGTTTTGAATCAAGAGATAAAACTCCTTGAAGCATTGTAAATTCTTCTTTATCAATCGCTCCATCATTACGACTATTTGTTAAAAGAAAATTCATTTCACTACGCGTTAATTTTTCTTGTTCATTATTAAATTCAATCGGTGTCATTCGTTTTAAAATACCCGTTGAAACGGTTAAAATCCATACAAATGGTTTGGAAACTTTTTTGACAAATAAAATAATTCCTGCCGTATGTAAAGCAATCGGTTCCGCCAATTGTAAGGCAACTTGTTTTGGATACAATTCCCCAAACACTAATGTTAAATAAGATAAGATTACAGTAACAATCAAAATTGCTAGCGTTTCTGCACCCGGTACATGTTCCAATAATGGTTGAATACGAGAAGTAAAACTAGTTGCTGCAGACGCACTTGAGAAAAATCCTGCTAACGTAATTGCTACTTGAATGGTTGCTAAAAATTCATCCGAATTTTCTAATAAACGCATCACTCGTTGCGCCTTCTTATCTCCTTCACTCGCTTTTTGACTCATCTTTCCTTGATTGACCGATACAAAGGCAATCTCCGCTGCTGCAAAAAATGCATTTACGGCAGTTAATAGTACAATAATTAAAATCTGGATTCCCAGCGAACTCCCATCAGAATCTGCTGTCATCATTCAGTTATCCCCTTTACTTTGTTAATTTTTTAAAAATATACAAATATCATACTCACTTTTGTATGAAAATGCAAGATATGTCCATTATATAGAGATTTTCGACACCTATTTTAATAAATTTCTCGTTACTTTTTAATCAAAAAGTGGTATTATCAATAATGAAAACGTGTCTATATTTTACAAAACACGAAAATTGATTTCAAGAAAGGGGCATGTCTATGCTATTAAAATCACTTGTTATTCCGAAAAAGAGTTTAACGGTTGTTAAAGAATCTTGTACTCTTGAAGAAGCGATTGTTATTTTAGAAAACTCTGGATATCGTTGCGTTCCAGTTTTAGATGAAACAGAAACTTTCTTCCGTGGAAATATTTATAAAATGCACATCTATCGTCATAAAGCAAATGGGGGCGATATGAGCTTACCGGTTACTCATTTAATTAAAAATACTACGAAATTTATCAATATTACGAGTTCGTTCTTCAAAGTGTTCTTTACGATTAAAGAATTGCCTTATATTGCGGTGTTAGATGATTCTCAACATTTTTATGGTATTTTAACGCATAGTAGTTTATTAAATATGCTTCAAGAATCTTGGAGTGTGAATAATGGTTCTTATGTTTTAACGATTATTTCTGGTGGTGAAAAGGGATCGTTAGCTCAAATTTCTAAGATTATTAATCAATATGCTTCTATTGCCAATGTGATGACATTAGATACGGAAAGAGATCGTACACTTCGTCGTCTGTTAATTACTCTTCCAGCAGGAGTTTCAAACGAAACATTGAATCAAATTATTGCAGCGCTAGAGAAAAAAGACTTCTCAATTGCTGAAGTGGAAGATTTGAACAACTATTAAACCTCGAAACAAAAATAAAAACAGAAAAAGTCTACGCTTTAGTAGCTAGGGACGCCAGCAGCTTCGCTTTGCGAATCTCATGGCTAAAAATTGAGCCTAAGGTCTCAATTTTTCCCGTACTATAAGCCCTTGTGGCTTATAGTACCAAAGCTACATGCTCCGATTTTTTCTGTTTTTATTTTTTTGTCCCTTTACTCTTTTCATCCGTAATAAAATTTTCTTCTGTTAATCTTAGTAGTTTTTATATACAATAGTCCATGAAAGAAATCCTCCTTTGATTGGTTTTGGTCGACTTAATCATAATCTGGATTTCTCTTTTTTGCATATAAAAAATCCTGTCGGCAATTTCTCACCAACAGGATTTGTCGAACACTCTATATTCAATAAAAATCAACAAAGCTTAGTCTTCTAAGTTTACATTGTGGTAAACTTTTTGAACGTCTTCATTATCTTCTAAAGCGTTAATCATACGTTCGAATAAACGTAAGTCATCGCCTGTTAATGTTACTTCTGATTGAGGGATCATTTCGATTTCAGATACTGTGAATTCAGAAATGCCTAATCCTTCTAATGCTGTACGAACTGTGTTGAAGTCGTTTGGTTCAGCATAAACGATTGCTTGGTCGTCTTCTTGTACAACGTCACGAACGTCTACTTCTGCTTCCATTAATTGTTCTAATAATTCGTCTGCATCTTTGTTTGCAATACCGAAGATTGCTGTATGGTCGAATAAATAAGTAACAGAACCTGGTGCACCCATGTTTCCGCCGTTTTTGCTATAAGCAGCACGAACGTCTGCAGCAGTACGGTTTACGTTATTTGTTAATGCATCTACGATAATCATAGAACCGTTAGGACCGAATCCTTCATAACGTAATTCTTGGTAATCGCCATCGCCGCCACCTTTAGCTTTTTCAATTGCACGTTCGATAATATGACGAGGTACATTATAAGTTTTAGCACGGTCAATTACGAATTTTAATTTTTGGTTAGAATGTGGATCTGGTTCACCTTGTTTTGCTGCTACATAGATCTCAATTCCGAATTTTGCATAAATTTTACTGTTGTTAGCATCGAGTTTAGTTTTCTTTTCTACGATGTTAGCCCATTTACGTCCCATTTTCTCACTCACTTTCTAAAAATATCTATAAGACATTCTTCATTATACAGATGGAAGCTAGGTTTGTTAAGTATTTTCTATCCAGAAATGCATTTTACAAGAAAAATTTTCTAAAAATGTTACACTATAGGGGAGGTGAGTTTATGAAAAATATTAAAGTAATCTATTTAGAAAGTGAAACTTGTGGTGTTTGTCATGCATTACAGCCACGAGTAGAGGAAGTAACGGAGCAAGAAGGAGTAGCGTTAGAAATCATTAATGTCACGCAGCATCCTGAAGTGGCAAGTCAGTATCAAGTGTTAACAGTTCCGGTTGCGATTGTGTTTGTAGGAGAAAAAGAATTTGCTCGTCAAGCGAGATTTATTGATATGGAATTGTTCGAAAAACAACTGCAACAAGCAAAAGAATTTGCTCAAATGGAAGACTATTCATCGTAATTTCAGAAATGGTTTCCATCCTTTAAATTTAAGCATTTTATAAGAATTATTCAGTTGTATTTCAAACGGAAAGTGCTATAATGATGGCAACGAATGGGGGTGGTCTTTTGTATGTAGACTTATTATTACTGTTTGTAGCTGTCATGGGGGTTTTCATATCTTTGTTCTCCAAATGGAACCTACTCGGTAGTGTGATAACAGTAATAAGTTTTGCAACCTACAGTTTCCTTCATCCATACTGGAATTTTTTCGTCATCATCCTATTTATATTTGGGTTTCTATTTTTAGGATTTGAAGTATTAATTCCAGGAATTGGTGCTTTAGGAGTGTTAGGAACAGTATTAGTCATAGGAGGGATGTACTGGGCAAACCAGGCTGTCATGGATTTAGTCGTTTTAATTTTAATGTCACTATTGTTGGCGATAGTCTTGTTAGTTTTATTGGTAAAAAGAGGAAATCATTTTTCTCATAAGAAAGGATTAGTCTTACTTTCTTCTTTAAACAGATCAAAAGGCTATTCAACCTCAAAAGTATATGACGATTTAGTCAATAAAACAGGGAAAACATTGACGGTATTACGTCCAAGTGGAAAGGCTGAATTAGACGGCGAAATCGTTGATGTGGTGAGTACGGGATTTGTGATTCCAGAAGATACAATGATACAAGTTGTCAAAGTAGAAGGAAGTAAAATCGTCGTACAAGTTTTGGAGAACAATAATAAGTAGGAGGGAGTAAGATGTTAGAAAAAGGTTTATTCAATAATCCAACAGGAGTCATTGGACTCATTGTGATACTATTTCTAATTTTAACAGTAGTCATGTTATTTTTTAGATTTGTACCAATTGGGTTATGGATCACAGCGTATTTTTCTGATGTAAAAATTGGAGTGGGCACATTAGTAGGGATGAGATTACGTCGAGTAGCTCCTCAATATATTGTGCGTCCAATGATTAAAGCAACAAAAGCAGGGCTAAAAATCGATATTAATGAATTAGAAGCCCATTATTTAGCAGGTGGGAATGTCAATGTAGTAATTGATGCATTAATTGCAGCTCAACGTGCGAATATTGACTTAGAATTTGAACAAGCAGCTGCCATTGATTTAGCAGGTAGAAATGTATTTGAAGCCGTTCAAGTGTCTGTTAATCCAAAAGTCATTGAAACTCCGGTTATTGCAGGAGTTGCGATGGATGGAATTGAAGTTCAAGCAAAAGCAAAAGTAACCGTACGTGCCAATATTGAACGATTAGTTGGGGGTGCTGGCGAAGAAACGATTATTGCTCGTGTTGGTGAAGGGATTGTTACCACAGTTGGTTCAGCAGCTCACCATAAATTAGTATTAGAAAATCCGGATTCTATTTCTCAAACTATTTTGAGAAAAGGATTGGATGCAGGTACAGCGTATGAAATTCTATCCATTGATATCGCGGATGTTGATGTCGGTAGAAATATCGGAGCAAAATTACAAGCAGAACAAGCAGAAGCGGATAAGAAAATTGCACAAGCTAAAGCTGAAGAACGTCGTTCTCTTGCCGTAGCGCAAGAACAAGAAATGTTAGCAGAAGTACAACGGATGCGTGCAAAAGTTGTAGAAGCTGAATCGCAAATTCCATTAGCAATGGCAGAAGCTCTTCGTAATGGAAAACTTGGAGTCATGGACTACTATCAATTGAAAAATATTCAATCAGATACAGATATGAGAGAAGCGATTAGCAAATCTTCTGTTGAGAGTGAATCATGAATATAGTACTTTTTCTCTTGTATATATTGATCCTTGTGATCATGTCTGTTGCTAGTTTTATTAACTTAAAAATGAAAAGTAAAGAGCATGGATTTGACCAACTGCACGATTGGTTCAATCATTCTTTTTCGGATAAAACAGCGCCTTCTAAACCTCATCGTCCAAAAAATCAAAAAGTGGTAGATATAGTTATAGAAGAGATGCCAGAAACAAAAGCGACATTATCCCATACAGAGAAAATGAGACAACAATTTTTAAAGATAGTACAAGTGTTTCAACAATTTTCACCAGAGGATTATTCTTTATCCGTATTTGATAAGGAACTCATTCAAAGAGTGTCGATTATTTCTCCAGAAGAAATTGATACCATGAGAAGAAGTGCCATTTTAATTCATACTGAAAAATTAAAACGATTATATCTAAATAATCCGAATTTACCAGAAGAATTATTAGAACATCTTCGAGCTTTTGTAGAAGAAATGGAAGCAATCCAATTACAGGAAGAAGAAGTTCAACATATGGGTTCAAAAGGTGATTTAGTCGTTGAAACTGTAAAAAGCGCAACAAATTATACAACAAAAAATCGAGTATTGAAACATCACTTACAATGGAAAAAAGCGA
>CALJSD010000136.1 GCA_937976325.1 uncultured Carnobacterium sp. | reverse complement strand
CGTATAATTTAAATCGGCAAAAGAAAACCAGTGTGTCTGCGGCATAGTATAGGTTACACCAAATTGTCCCGACATACGCCATTTCGCATCTTTTTTAAATTTTACGATTTCATTGAAGCCAAGATCATCTGCATACAGCATTCCATCTAAACGCAAGCCTCGAATCGGCTTTATCGTGAAAGTCCCCCCTATCAAACTATTATCCGGAAAAGCATATAACCCTTGACTGATAAAAAATGCCGATAGCGGAAGCATGTAAATGGGTTCAAAACGATTACCATATATGATCGTATCTACAATACCAAACGAAAGCCATGAAAGAGGGCGAATATTCAGTGAATGAATCATAATGAATTTGCCCGGAGTGCGATTCCCTCCCTGATCATTCGTTGCTGTAAGTGTTAAGAACGCCTGATTATATGTCCATTTTTCTTTATTCACAACGAATTTCTCTGGTTTGAACTCTGGAGTTGTTGGTGGTGGAGTTACTTTGTTGTTGAACTCTCTGTCATCCGCACCAGTTGCGTTTCCACCTTCTGAAGCATAAGTTGTTACTGTTGTTAAAACGTGGCCAGATTTTGTCACTGTTACAGTGATGTTGGCTTTCATTGTATCGTAGTCCATACGATCTTCTTTTGTCGCTGGGATTACTTCTTCAACAGTATATTTGTGAACGCCGACTTTAGTCTTGTCATAGTTTAATGCTGTAAATGTAACGTTACCATCTGCATCGTTTTTCACAGTTTCGATTTCGTTACCTTCTGCATCTTTCAATACAAAACTGAACTCTTTATCTTTCAATGGACGACCTTCTAATTTCTTAGTGAAGTCGAATTTCGTTGATACTGGAGGTACTACAAAGTTGTTGAACTCTTGGTCGTCAGCTTTAGAAGTTTCGCCGCCTTCTGCTGAGTACGTTACTTTTGTTTTTAATACGCCAGCAGCGTCTTGAGTTACTTCAACTTTCATCGTGATAACCATTGCATCGTAATCAACATTATCATCAGAACCTTTGTTTTCAGTAATCTTATAAGTGTAAGTACCTGGTTTGTTGAATGACAATTCGCTAAATGAAACTTTACCCTCCGCATTTTGAACTGTTTCAGTATGTCCATCTGCAGAAGAATTTTGTTCTTTAATTGTAAAGCTGAATTCGCCGTCTACTAAGTTACGACCTTCTAAAGTTTTCTTGAATTCAGGTTTCACTTTAACTGGTTCGATCTTTTCATAGTAGTAAACAGGTTGTTTGAATGGTACAAGTGTATTTACTAAGTCAACGTTAATACCAATCCCTTTAACGCCACGTTCTAATTGGCTATTTGGAGAGCTATGTCCGATTCCATCTCCTAAGAATGGTACGAAAACAGTTTTATAAGGAGTATATCCAGCTGCTTTTTGGAAATCAAAACCAACTTCAATTCCATTAGGATGGTTAACTCCATCGGTGCCTGTAAATGCAATTGTATTTAAAGTACTCTTTACTTTAGCTAATTCTTCAGTATTTGCATTTCCTGGTTTAATTGGTTTCGTTTCAGCAATCAACATATATCCATCAGTACTCAAAGTACCATCTGAACGTTTAGATTGTTGTTTAGGGTCAAGTAAATACACACGAATAACAACTGAACCATCTTCGTCCACTACTTCTTTAATACGTTTTAAGCCATAACGGTCTGCGTCCATGAATTTTGTTCCAACTTTATAAGGGGAACTTACATATCCTGAAGTAGTTGTTGGATCAGCAGCTTGGTATAAGCGATATCCATCAAATTGACGAACACCAGAAGCATTGAAGTTTTGTCCTTCCATTGCTTTCATCTTATAACTTGCTAATTCTTCTTCTTTTCCGCTTTCTTTATACGATTGTGTAGATGTTTCAGTCCGTCCAGCCTGATACGTCGGGTTTGATTTGTCCACAATTTTATATAAAGTTGTATTGTTAACTACTTGCGGAATAAGCGCATTTGTATCTGTAATTGTACGGCCATCGTACGCAGGTTCTACAGCATTAAATTTATCCGTCATTGTACGCGAATTATATACATCTTGATATAGTTGTGTTTTAGCAACATTTTCTGGAGTTCTCTGATCCAATTTCGCATATGATTGAATTACTTGATCAATATCCCAATGGAATTGTAAGAATGGACTTCCGTCTCTTCCTTTATCTCCTGGATTCTTATCATATTTAACATATAAAGTTAACTCTCCATTCGATGCTTGTTTAGTCTTTTGGAAAGTTTGTGGACCACTTGTTTCATTAATTTGAACTGTTTCGATTACTAAACCAGTATTCTTATCTACTAATTCAACAGTAACATTGTTTGAATCACTGAAAGGTTTATAAGCACGTGTATAATAATTTGTATTATATCGTTGGTTATATCTAGTTAAATCTAGTACGTGGAAAGTATAATCTGTATCTGCTTTCTTGTAACTAGAGTCAGTAATGTCACGTGATTGTACACGGGCACCGTTAGGATTAGACATTTCAGGAGTTGCTGTTTCACCATCTTTAAGAGTTGTTTCAACTGATACTGGAGTTGTGTCGCTTCCTTGTGAAGCTGCTGCACGACGAGAACGAGTTCTTGGAGTTTCTCCAGCTGCTGTTGCAGCTGTTGTTGTTTCTTCTGTAGCCGCTGGTGCTGCAGTTGTTTCTTCTGCAGCTGCTGGAGTTGCAGTTGTTTCTTCTGTAGTTGCTGGTGCTACAGTTGTTTCAGTCTCAGTAGTTGCCTCAGCGGTTGTTGCCGGCGCAGCCGCTGTCGTTGTTGCTTCAGCTGCTGTAGCAGATACTTCTTCTGCTGCTACTGCGTTTGTAGCAAAAATCGTTGTACCTAATAAGACTGAGCATACGCCAATCGTCAATTTACGTAATGAGAAACGTTGACGCTTGCTAAAGATATCTTTCATTTGGACACTTCCTTTTCTTTTTATTTTTGTTCTTTTTTTCACAAAAGAACGATTACTAGCTCGAAAAGACGAAACAGATTTCACACTTTATCCACAATTCACACTATATATAAAATTTGTTAAAATCTTTTCTACAGCGCATATTCTACTGTAAATAATTTATAAATTCAATACTACTTTTTTGAAAACGAAGTATATAAAATTCTATTCATTCTGAAAAAAATTCATATTTTCATACACTTTCGTGAAATCTCTTTAAAATTCAAAAGAGCTGAACAAACCCCATAGATATCATGTTTTAAGACTGTGATTTATAATTTGCAATGATTTTTTTCACAAAAAAATAGTGCTCAAAGCATATTTGAGCACTATTTTGTAAGCGGTTGTATCAACTTTCTTCCCTATAAGTGAAGAATATAATTTTTATGCGAATTTTGAGAAATCCCAAATATCAGTCGCTAACCCTTCGTAAAATTCAGGTTCGTGACACACCATTAATATACTTCCTTTATATTCTTGTAATGCACGTTTTAGCTCCTCTTTGGCATCTACATCCAAGTGGTTTGTTGGTTCGTCGAGTACAAGTACATTTGATTCTTCATTCATCAATTTACAGAAGCGAACTTTTGCTTGTTCTCCCCCACTTAATACTTGCACTTGACTCTCGATATGTTTACTTGTTAATCCACAACGAGCGAGCGCTGCACGTACTTCTGGTTGTGTCATCGACGGAAAGGTATCCCAGATTTCTTCTAAGGCTGTCTTACGGTTTCCTTTTGGCGTTTCTTGTTCGAAATACCCAAGATCGATATAGTCCCCACGCGTTACTTTTCCGTTCAACGGTTTAATAATGCCTAATAAGCTCTTTAATAGCGTCGTCTTCCCGATACCATTTGCCCCAACAATCGCAATCTTTTGACCACGTTCCATTTCAAGATTCACATGTCCTGTTAACGGACGGTCGTATCCAATCACTAAATCTTCGGCTTGGAAAATATAACGACCAGGAGCACGAGAAGTCTTGAACTCGAATTTTGGTTTTGGCTTCTCACTAGCTAGCTCGATGACTTCCATCTTATCGAGTTTCTTCTGACGAGACATCGCCATATTACGAGTGGCAACACGTGCCTTATTACGGTTTACGAAGTCTTTCAAGTCTGCAATCTCTTTTTGTTGACGATTATACGCGGCTTCTAGTTGAGATTTCTTCATCGCGTACACTTCTTGGAACTGATCATAGTCCCCAACATAACGGTTTAATTCTTGGTTATCCATATGGTAAATCAAGTTCACAACGCTGTTTAAGAATGGAATATCATGCGAAATGAGGATAAATGCATTTTCGTATTCTTGTAAGTAGCGTTTCAACCATTCAATATGCTCAACATCCAAGTAGTTTGTCGGCTCGTCGAGTAATAAAATGTCTGGTTTTTCTAATAATAGTTTTGCAAGCAATACTTTCGTACGTTGCCCACCACTGAGTTCACTTACGTCGCTATCCATCCCAAACGCTGCAACGCCTAATGCACGCGCCACTTCATCGATTTTAGCATCAAGAATATAGAAGTCGTGGCTATCTAATCGCTCTTGCAACTCGCCCACTTCTTCGAGCATCGCGTTCATCTCGTCTTCGTTTGCGTCTCCCATCGCCATATACAATTCATTAATACGCGCTTCTGCCACGAATAAATCGTCGAAGGCTTTTTGAAGGACATTGCGGACCGTCATCCCTGGTTCAAGGACGGTATGTTGGTCCAAGTAACCAACTTTCACATTTTTCGACCACTCGATTTTTCCTTCGTCTGGTTGTAATTGACCTGTTACGATATTCATGAAGGTTGATTTCCCTTCACCGTTTGCCCCAACAAGCCCGATGTGTTCTCCTTTTAATAGACGGAAGCTCACATCATTGAAGATGGCTCTTTCACCGAAGCCGTGTGTTAATTTTTCTACATTTAAAATACTCATCAACGTTCTCCTTAAGTTTTCTCTGGGTCATTGTATCATAGTTTGCGATAAATTCAAAAAAAGCAAAAAGAAATACGGAGCTAGAAACGAATTCCTACTCCGCATTTTTCTACTATTTAAATTGTGCTTTGTATAACGCCGCATACGCACCATTTTGTGCGAGCAATTCTTCATGCGTTCCGTCTTCTGTTAATCCATCTTCTGTGACTACAATAATACGGTCTGCATTTTTAATCGTAGCAAGACGGTGAGCAATAATAAAGGTCGTTCTCCCTTTTGCCAACTCGTCAAACGATTGTTGAATAAATTTCTCCGTTTGCGTATCGAGCGCACTTGTGGCTTCATCCAAGATTAAAATAGAAGGATTCTTCAAGAAAATACGAGCGATTGAGAGACGTTGTTTTTGTCCGCCTGACAATTTCACACCACGTTCTCCGATATGCGTATCCACGCCATCTTCTAAATCTTCAATGACTTCTTTGAGTTTGGCTTGTTCGATCGCACGGTCTACTTCCTCGTCTGTGGCATCGAGTCTTCCGTACAATACATTTTCACGAATCGTTCCGTTAAATAGGAACACATCTTGTTGCACGATTCCGATTTGACGACGAAGCGATTGTAAGGTGAAACGATTGATGTTGGTTCCATCGACCAAGATTTCCCCTTCTTTTAAATCATAGAAGCGAGGCAATAAGTTTACGAGCGTTGTCTTTCCAACTCCACTTGGCCCAACGAAGGCCACCGTTTGCCCTGGTTCCACCGTCAAATTGATATGTTCCAACACCTTCTTATCTTCTTCGTATCCGAATCCGACATTTTTATATTCCACACGTCCTTCAAACGCTGGAGCTGGAATCGCATCAGGTGCGTCTTCGATATCGATTTCGACATTCATTAATTCTTTGAAACGACGGAAACCTGCGAACCCTTTTGGATAGAGTTCAATCATCGAGTTCATCTTGTTGATTGGTCCCACGAATACATTGGCTAGTAAGATATATCCGACAAGTTCCCCTGGTGTTAAATCCCCAATCACCGTGAAGTACGCTCCCACGATTAAGCTGAAGAGATTAATACTGCGCATTAATAAGTAGTTGAAACTACTACTTGTCCCCATCGTGCGATAAAACGCAATTTTATTCGAGCGATATTCTTGAATGAGGTCTTCGAAGAGTTGTTGCTCGTGGCTTTCGTTGGCAAAGGCCTTCACCACACGCATTCCGCTAAGTACATTTTCCAAGCCTGCCGTATAGTTGGCAAGCCCTTTGTAGATGTTTCGATTGATACGAGACATGCGACGGTTAAATACTGCCAGCGCGACCGCAATAATCGGTACGAAGAAAATCGTCAATAGCGCAAGCGTTGGATGCACTTGATACATCAACACAAACGAACCGATTAAAGTCATCACGGCAATAAAGAATTCTTCAGGTCCATGGTGCGCCAACTCACTAATATCGAATAAATCACTCGACAAGCGACTCATCAATTCCCCGATTTTCATATTGTCGAAGAACGAGAAGGATTGTTTTTGAATCTTCGCGAATAACTCACGACGCATATCCGTTTCAATATTGATTCCTAAAATATGCCCCATGTACACCACGATAAAGTTCAAGGTTGTCGAGAAGGCATATAGCGCAAGTAACCCTGCCCCCACGAGTAGAATTTGTTGTAAGTTTTGAGACGGTACGATGTTATCGATGACACTTCTCACCATTACTGGAAAGGCAAGCTCGAGAATGGCCACGATTACCGCACAAGTAAAATCAAGTAAGAATAACTTCTTATAGGGTTTGTAATAATGAATAAAATCTTTAATCACGATTGCTCTCCTTTCGCATAATGCAACGCGCTCCAATCTTTTGTCTTATAGACGATATGCCCATAAAGAACCGTTAACGCGTTTGATAATAACATGGCAATCCATACACCGGTTGCCCCGAGTGCTGTAAAGGCTCCAAGCACCCAAATAATCGGCAAACGTAATACCCATAAACGTCCCACTGACATATTCATCGAGTATTTCGTCACGCCACATCCTTGGAAGAATCCATTGTACGCCGAGAACAGGCCCATGAAGAAAATGATAAAGGCGGTGTAGTTCAAATACTCAACGGCATTTGCCCAAAGAACGGCATCGCTTCTGTCTTTAATAAAGATTCCAAGAATTGGAGATTGGAAGAAGAAGACGATGATACAGCCAACTGTTGAAATCATGAGCACCCATAGTAACGCTCGTCTAAAGATGGCATGCGCACGGTCGTAGAGTCCTGCTCCCATGTTTTGCCCGATGATGGCTGTT
>CALJSD010000135.1 GCA_937976325.1 uncultured Carnobacterium sp. | reverse complement strand
TTACAGTCGCTAATTCCTTCTTCAATTCTGGATCTGTCACACTAATAATCGAATAGGCTTGTAAGTACATGCTTGTTGATGTTCTTTGCGCCACTTCTACTAGTAAATCCACTTCCTCTTTTGTCAGCGGTTGGTCTTTAAACGCACGAATCGTACGGTGGGTCAGTTGTGTTTGGATTGTTTCATTCATCTTAATTACTCCTTTGTATCAAAAAAAGAGTCGACTGTGATATGTACCCCCTTTACTGGACAAACCAGTAAAGGGGGTATTTATTATGCGTTACTCATTCGAATTCAAAATGAAATGTGTCGAATTATATCGGAAAGGAACATGGGTAGAAACTCCTGAAAATGTTATGCAAGAGAGTTTTAGAAGAAAAATATTGAATTGGGATAAAATTGAAAAGATTCATGGTCCTAAAGGATTGGAGCGTGTCAAAAAACAAAGAAATTGGACGGTAGAAGAAAAATTGACATTTGTTTTACAGGTTTTAAATGGGAAAGCTCTATCAGAGGTTGCTTTTCCAGCGGGAATAAGTGATGGATTATTAAGTTGTTGGGTTCACAAGTATCTAACTTATGGATATAATGGTCTAAAGAATAAGAAAAGAGGACGACCATTATCTAAGGAGCCTATTATGAATAAAAAAGCTGTGCCTGATAACCTTTCAGAATCCGAACGAGAAGAATTAGTTCGATTACGTGAACGAAATGCATATTTAGAAGCTGAAATTGCTGTTATAAAAAAACTGAGAGCCTTGAGAAAAGAACAGGAAGCTGCGCTTCTCAAGGCGAGAAAGCAGCGATCATCAAGGAATTACGAGAAGTAGGATACCAACTAAAACATCTTCTTAAAGCGATGAAAATGGCTAAATCTACTTACTATTTCGAATTGAATAAAGTTGATGCTGTGGCTGAGAAGAATGGTGTTTTATTATCAGAAATCAAAAAAATATTTCATGAAAATAAAGGTAGATATGGTGTTAGAAGAATTTACCAAGAACTTCGTCGTAGAGGCTACGTTGTTAATCATAAAAGAGTTCAACGTCTGATGCATATAAATGATTTATATGGAAAACGCCCTAAACAAAAATACCATTCCTATCGCGGTAGTGTTGGAAAAGTTGCTGATAATATTATTAACAGAGATTTTACGGCCGATAGGCCACTTCAAAAATGGAGTACAGATGTATCTCAATTCACTTTTCCTTGGGGAAAATGTTTCTTTTCTCCAATTTTAGATATGTCTACTAATGAAATAATCTCCTATGATCTTTCTCTAAGTCCCAACTTAGAACAGATTCAAAGGATGTTAAATAAAGCTTTCAAAAAATTCCCTGATGTTAATGGATTGATTCTCCATTCTGATCAAGGTTGGCAATATCAACACGCATTTTATCAACAGTCATTAAAAGAACGAGGAATTATTCAATCAATGTCTCGAAAAGGAAATTGTTATGATAATTGCATTATAGAAACGTTTTTCGCCAGAATGAAGAACGAAATGTTCTATGGTTTGGAAAAGGAATATTCTACCTTTAAGGAATTTCAAACGGCAGTTAAAGATTATATAGATTATTACAATAACAAAAGAATTCAAGAAAAAACAAAATGGATGTCCCCTGTTCAATACAGGGAAACATCCATGCGTTCAGCTTAATTATTAATGTGTCCAGGATTCTGGGTACATATCAACACTGGAAAGCTCTTTTTATTT
>CALJSD010000134.1 GCA_937976325.1 uncultured Carnobacterium sp. | reverse complement strand
AGCATTATTAGAACAACTTGCTGGCATTCCAGTAGAAGTTCACTTAGCAAGTGAGTTTGCTTACCACCAACCATTATTATCACAAAAACCATTCTTCATTTTCTTATCACAAAGTGGGGAAACAGCGGACAGCCGTCAAGCGTTAGTAAAAGTAAACGAGCAAAACTTCCCATCATTAACAATCACAAACGTGAAAGGTTCAACTCTTTCTCGTGAAGCAAGCTATACTTTACTATTACATGCAGGCCCTGAAATTGCCGTAGCTTCAACAAAAGCTTACACTGCACAAATCGCAGTAATGGCCGTTTTAGCAGACGCATTACGCGCTTCTAAAGGTTTAGAAGCTCCATTCGACATGAAGCACGACTTAGGTGTCGTTGCCGCTTCAATCGAGAGCGTATTATCAGACAAACAAGCCGTTCAAGACTTAGTCAAAGAGCGCTTATTAGAAACTCGCAATGCTTTCTACATCGGTCGTCACTTAGACTACTATGTAGCGATGGAAGCAGCGTTGAAATTAAAAGAAATCTCATACGTGCAAACTGAAAGCTTTGCCGCAGGGGAATTAAAACACGGAACAATCGCCCTTATCGAAGAAGGCACTCCAGTAATCGCATTATTAAGCGAACCAGTTGTAGCGAGCCACACTCGCGGAAATATCCAAGAAGTGAAAGCTCGTGGCGCTGTCGTAACAACAATCGCGATGGAAGGCGTTGAACAAGAAGGCGACGATATCATCGTTCCAGCGGTGCCAATCTTATTAGCACCAATCGTATCAGTTGTGGTAACGCAATTAATCGCGTACTACACTTCTCTAGGTAAAGGCTTAGACGTGGATAAACCGCGTAACTTAGCCAAATCGGTTACAGTAGAATAGAAAAAATGGTGGACGGCTGTCCACCATTTTTTGTTTTCGAAGGACGCAAAATCCATTTGAAAAGAAGAGAGAATATAGCCCAAAGGGCATACGAATAAACTTCAGACCGAAGGGATGTCTCTATAGTTGCTACAATAAGGGCACCGGACTGA
>CALJSD010000133.1 GCA_937976325.1 uncultured Carnobacterium sp. | reverse complement strand
GAGGCGCTTCATAAAGCTTTACAAATTATTGATACTGTAGAGTGGAACGCCGAAATTGCATATAAACAAGCGGTATTCCAAAAATTAGGATTATTGGATGGCTTCTATTCTAAGGGTGTTAAAGTTGGTGATTTGAACGATTTGTTAGTAGGACGTCCAATTTGGAATCAAAAAGTGAAAGATTTTGGTGGAGATTAAAAGATCGTAACTTTTAAAAGTTATTATTATAATTTACCGGGAAGTAATAAATACTTTTAAAATGGATTTTAGATTTAAGTATATATTCCTTTTGAAGGTAGTATTATATATTAATACTATTTTGGAAACTGAAAGGGTGGGACAGCCAACAAATTGTTGACTTTGGAACTGCAAGTTCGGTTTTAAAACATACTGTTTTTGGAGACTGGAATCCATTCAATGAAGATGAAGTCTTTGAATTTATGAACCAAAAATCGGGACAAATTGTCCGTTAAATTGATTTAACAACAATCAGACGTCAGTGTTTATCACTGGCGTCTTTTCGTTTGGACTTATCAACTGCCTGGAAAACTGTTAAAATAGTGGAGAATAAGTAGTAGAAAGGAAATCGCCATGGTTAAAAATTCTGTATGGATCCAACAAGAAATTGAGGGAGTGAAGCTATATGTTTATCGTTCCAATGTCAAAAACGCAACGACCATTTATTTTTTAGATGGAGACCAATTCGAAGAAGCTTTTAATCATTGGATTTGCAAACTTCAACCTGCACTCAATTTTGTACTCATAAATGCAAATAATCGAACAGATGATTATACACCTTGGCCTCTCCAGTCATCTGAAACCATGCCATTGGATTTCGGTGGAAAAGCTGCAGAACATCTTTCGTTTTTCGCAACACATGTGATTCCATTTTGTGAGAGTGAATATGGTTTTGCCTCAAGCACAGAAAAGAGAGTTATCGGTGGTTATTCGCTAGGTGGATTATTCAGCCTGTATGCAGCGGTGAATACTGATTTATTCGGAACCGTCCTCAGTTGCTCTTCGTCGCTGTGGTATCCGGATTTTCTGGACTATTTAAAAGAACATCCCTTTAAAGCCACTCATCCTAAATTGTTCATGAGTGTGGGAGACCAAGAAGGAACGACTGCTACGAATTTAACAGCAGACCAAACTTCTAATACGATGGCATTAAAAGATTTTTATGAGCCGAAATTTCAAGCAGGTGATTTCAAGTTTACGTTGGAAGAGGGAAATCATGGGAATAATATCTCAGGACGTGCTTGGCGTGCAGTTGAATGGGTAGAAGAGAATTGTAAATAATCAACAAAAAAACCACTGGTTGAACCAGTGGTTTTTTTTCTAGCGGTGCCAAAGGGTCTCGAACCCCCGACCTAGCGTTTAGGAAACGCTTGCTCTATCCAACTGAGCTATGACACCCTGATACATTTATTGAACCACAGAACCCGCTATCTGTCCATACACAGTCACTTATTATTTACCAAAATGAAGAATGACAATCTTCATCTTTGCAGCAAATCTAAATAATAAAACTCAATTATTTTTATAAACTTAGAAGGTTTAGAGAACACCAATTCTATGAAAAAGATGGAGTCCCTTGGGATTCTATGGTAGGAGTAAGAGCGTTTCGTAACTGATGCGAATATGAGACTCTAGGAATTTATTCCGTAGAGACTCATTGAGGCTCAGTAGGTGAGAGACTTCGGCTCGAACCGGTACAGCTCTTATCTCTACCATGAAGATATCCCAAAGGGACGGAATCTAAAGTTTTTAATAGCAATGATTTTAATCTCTAAACCTTCGATTTAAGTATAAAAAACCACCAAAGAAAATCTTTGGCAGTTTTAATTCATTAATTTAGTTTGCTGACTGACGGTGTGAAGATTGCCAATGAGAGTACAGACGGAAGATTGAATCGACCGTAAAGATAGCAAGAGCAATCATCCCGGCAGTAATCATTGTTTGACCGAAGAAGAATTTTCCTTTTTCAACATCTCCTACAAAGAAGGCATATACGGTACGATACATGCCTGCACCAGGAACGAGTGGGAAAAATCCAGGGATAAAAAATACCGTTACGGGAGCTTTAAAATAGCGTGCTGCTAAGTGCGATAAAAACGCAATTGTAAGGCCGCTATAGTAAGTAGCTAGTTGTAATCCAGAACTGTCCAAGAAGAAGAGATATACAAACCAACCAATGCCTCCAATAATCGAAATATGAATGAGGAGTCGTTTTGGTGCTTCAAAGACAATACAACTGAAGTAGACAGCGATGAGAGCACTAATCACTTGATAAATCATAAGGGGTTTGCACCTCCTGCTAAGACGAGTCCCAAAGCAACAGCAATAGCGACGGAAAGAGCCGTCACAAACGCTTCAATTGCCCGAGCTGCTCCTGAGTTGTAGTCTCCGCGTAATGTATCGCGAATGGCATTTGTAATGGCGGTTCCAGGAACGGCCGGCATGATTAATCCTACAATGGAGATGCCGATTCGAGCGTCCGGAACGAAATGTTTCTGAATCAAAATAATAATGACAATCGCTGGAATAATCGAGATGAGGTTCAACACGAATGTTCCTAATTTTAATTTCGGATCTAACTTATAAACAAATGGCATGATAATCGCTGCTACTGATGCAATGACGAGTTCAATTGGCGTTGCTCCAAATAGAGCAGCGTAGAACCCACACATCAGAATAAGGCCTAAGTCTTTTAACCACTGTGGATATTCGGATTCTTTTAAATCTTGTAATCGTTGATAAGCCGTATCAAGGTCGATTTCTTTTGTCACTAATTGACGAGAGATTGCGTTGACCTTATAAATTCGGTTCAAGTTCGTGTCGCGATTTGGAACACGACGAATTTCTGTAATAGAATCGATGCAGTCATCATCGAGCGTTGCAAAGATTCCAGTCGCCATTGCGAAGGCTTCGCAAGTTTCAAAGTTAGATGTGGAGAGAATATAGTTCATCGTTTCTTCCACGCGATACGATTCCGCATTGCATTCGAGCATGATTTGACCAGCCAGAATAGCGGTATCCATTAATTTTTTTGCATATGATCGCACAAAGCCTTCCTCCTTACTAAAATACTCTCTAAGTATAGCATACAAGGCGTGTTTTGCTAAGTAGAAATTTTTATGAAATGAAACTGTACTATTTTCATATTGCTTACAAATTAGTACAGCTGTTTTTTTGATGATTGTTTTAACATTGTACTGTTTTTTTAAAAGTATTTAGTGTATTATTAAGATAACAAATTTTTGGAGGGATATCCGTGGAATTATTTGAAGAATTATCACTTAAAGTGAAAGGGAAAGACGTTAAAATCGTATTTCCAGAAGGAGATGAACCAAGAATTATTGGTGCAGCTGTTCGTTTATTAGCAGATGGACTTTGCAAACCAATCTTACTTGGAAATGTCGACGCAATTAACGAAGTAGCAAACGCTCGTGGATTTAACATTTCTCATTTAGAAATTATCGATCCTGAAACTTATGCAGACGATAAATATGCAGAAATGGTTGCAAGCTTTGTAGAACGTCGTAAAGGTAAAGTATCTGAAGAAGATGCTCAAAAATTATTACGTGACGTAACTTACTTCGGAACAATGATGGTATACATGGGATTAGCAGACGGATTAGTATCTGGTGCGGTTCACTCAACAGGGGACACTGTACGTCCAGCATTACAAATCATCAAAACAAAACCAGGAGTATCTCGTACAAGTGGTGCGTTCATCATGATCAACAGCGACAAATCTAAGAAATATTTATTCTCAGACTGCGCAATCAACATCAACCCTAACGCACAAGAATTAGCTGAAATCGCAGTAGAATCTGCTAAAACAGCTGAATTATTCGGTATCGAACCAAACGTTGCAATGTTAAGTTTCTCAACTAAAGGTTCTGCTAAATCTGAAGAAGCATTAAAAGTAGCTGAAGCAACTAAAATCGCTCAAGAATTAGCTCCAAACTACAACATCGACGGAGAATTACAATTCGACGCTGCATTCGTACCAAGCGTTGGTAAACAAAAAGCTCCAGACTCACCAGTAGCTGGACAAGCAACAGTATTCGTATTCCCAGAAATCCAATCAGGTAACATCGGATACAAAATTGCACAACGTTTCGGTAACTTCGAAGCAATCGGACCAATCTTACAAGGATTAAACAAACCAATCTCTGACTTATCACGTGGATGTAACGAAGAAGACGTCTATAAATTAGCTATTATCACTGCTAATCAGGCTTTAATGGAAAATTAGGAAGAAAGACAGAAGACAAAAAATGACTCGCAGTGCGAGTCATTTTTGCTTTATGTAAATTCCAAATCATTCACACTGTGAATGATTTCCACAAGGCTTATTAGATGTTCTTGAATCACGAGTGATGAAGAGAACGTCAATAAGCTACTGTGCGATGCGAGACTTCGCGATTTCTGCGATGGTGAACTCAACTACACAAAACGACTCGCATTGCGAGTCGTTTTTTCTTTACATATAAATTTAGTAGAGCACAAAAAAGCAGGCATTTCTGCCTGCACATCTTTTATTATTCAGATTCTGGTAATAAGAACCATAATAGTGCGTATAAGAAACCACCAGCACCAAGGAATAAGAATGAAATAGCCCAAACAAGACGAACCATTGCTACGTCTAGTCCGAAGTAATCAGCTACACCAGCACATACTCCAGCAATTTTCTTTTCGTTCACTTTACGAGTTAAACGTTTTTCTGCCATAAGAACACTCCTTATCGATGTTTATATATCGAATGTAACATATGTTACATATAAAAAATAGTATAAATGAAGACATTCACAAAAATAGACCGGATTATTCTTATTTCGAAGTAGAACCGACTTTGGATTCACGATAAATTCATATTTTCCGATTCATCCAAACTTAAGTAACTTATTTACTCAAAAAATTTTTTATCATTATAATGTATACGTTATAATGATTGTTTTAATTTATATTTCAAAACATTATGATATCAACGATTCTAAGAGATTTTCGTTTGAAATAATATAAATAATTTTGTGAGCAGATAAATTGCTTTAACGTTTAAGTGATGATAATCTTATTTCAATCCCAAGAGAGAAGACGTCACTTTTTTGGCTGAAAAAAGATGAAAAGAGGATATGTATATGAAAAACATTTTATTCGTAGTAGGTAGCTTACGTAAAGGTAGCTTCAACCACCAAATGGCAGAAAAAGCAGAACGTATTTTAGAAGGAAAAGCAACAGTCACTTACTTAGATTACTCAAACCTTCCATTAATGAACCAA
>CALJSD010000132.1 GCA_937976325.1 uncultured Carnobacterium sp. | reverse complement strand
ACGTAACTTACGTGGTAAAGCAGCACGTATCCAAGAACGTCGTCGTTAATAGAAACACAAAAAGCCTTGATTTATCAAGGCTTTTTCTTTTTACCCAATAATACTAACATCTTGATACATATCGTCTTTATTATGGCTAATTAAATCAAGAATACTCAATAGTTGCTGGGTATTTTCTGTTGCGATTCTATATTCCTTTGAATCGCTTTTTATAGGTTTCTCAACAAAATAAACAAAGCAACAAGGTAAATCAAAGTTATTAAGCGTGATTCTAACTGCTAAACTATTGATTTTCTTACTACTAGTACGTTTTCCTGTTATTCCTCCAGAAATTGCACCAGCTGCTCCCAATATCGAATTTGTCAGCAATGTAACAACAGTGCCCCCAATGATTGCTTTACCTGTCCCACCTTTAACAACTACGTCGTCATTTTGAATTAACTCATAACTCACTAAATCATCAAACGATATCCAGTCGATATTTTTTTTCGATCCACTAGGAATTAATAGTGAAAGTCCACCTGTCATTGCTGCTAAAGCAGTTTTTGTAAGAATTCCAGATTTTTTCTTTCCGGGAACGACTACATTGTTCAATTTGAATCGTCTGTTATCTTTATCAATTGTAACATGACGAGATTTGGAATAGTTATTCATCAGCTCTATCCTCCTTTCTTTTTATTTCTTACATTAATTATTATAGAACTCTTAACGTCAAAATTGTAGAAGTTTTTTAGTAAAAAATAATTTAGAATAATTCTAAGATATCTCTTGACATATGAATGTTTGTTCATGTATGATGTGTTTAACAAGAAATCGGAGGGGAGATATCATGGATTTCAAAGAACTAACACATAACTTAAAACATAAATTTGAACACCTATTGAATAAAGAAAAATCTCATGAAGGAGAAACATGTCAAGATCATTACTTACATTATGAAGACCACGAGCATGAGCATGAGCATGAGCACCATCATGAACATGGACATCATCACGGTCACGACCACGATGATAGTAAAGCCGTCATCTTTTATATTGCAGGGTTAGTCCTTTATATTATTGGGATGGTTCTTCATTTTATGGGGAACGGGATTGCGAATATTTTATTCATTCTAACGCTATTCTTATCTGGTTACCATGTAACAATGGAAGGTATTGAAGATACGATTGAACGTAGCAAGAAGAAAGGGAAGTTCCAACCGAATGTGCATATTCTAATGACGCTTGCGGCAGTTGGCGCAGTGTTAATTGGAAATGCGGAAGAAGGAGCTCTACTGATTTTGATTTTTGCGGGAGCTCACTTTCTTGAAGAATACGTTGAAGAAAAAAGCCGTAAGTCACTTACAGCGTTATTACAAATGAATCCAACGCAAGCGCGTCTCATCCAAGAAAATGGAGAAGTGGTTGTCGTTGAGGTAACAGATGTAAAAGTTGGGGATACACTAGAAGTATTACATGGGGATCAAGTGCCAATCGATGGTGTGATTACAAAAGGGTTAACTTCTATTGATGAAGCAACCATTACAGGTGAAAGCATGCCTCGTTCAAAAGGCGAGGGAGATGAAGTGTTCGCGAGTACAGTGAACTTATCAAGCCGTATCGAGATGCGAGTAACTGCAGCAAGTACGGATACGGTCTTTGCGAAAATCATGAAGGTTGTTGAAAATGCACAACATTCAATGAATAAGCAAGCAACCTTTATTCAAAAGATTGAACCGATTTATGTCAACATCGTTTTAATCGTTTGGCCAATCTTCCTATTATTTGGATATTTCTTAATGGGATGGGATTTAAATACAACACTTTACCGTGGAATGGTTTACCTTATCGGGGTATCTCCATGTGCCTTAGCAGCAAGTGCCGTTCCAGCAACTTTAGCAGCGATGTCTCGTTTATCTAAAATGGGGATTTTAGCAAAAGGTGGAGCAGCCATCTCTCAATTGCAAGACTTACGTGTGATTTCATTTGATAAAACAGGTACGTTAACAAAAGGAACTCCAGAGTTAACGGATTACTGGTTTGAAGACGAAACAATGATTCCAGCAGTGGTTGCGATGGAAAAACAATCGACACATCCACTAGCCCAAGCGGTTGTTCAAAGATTTAGCGACTGGACAGTGCTTGAAGAAGAAATCGAAGTGGAAGTACTTGTTGGACAAGGCGTTCGAAGTGTCGTTCGAAACGAAGAAATCCATATTATTAAACCGATGGATACAGTTGACCGTTCTGCGGAAGTCGATACTCGCATGCAAGAATGGGCCAGCGAAGGCAAAACGGTAGTAACAGTTGTGAAAGACAATAGAATTGTTGGTTTGATGGCATTTATGGACCTTCCAAACGAAGCCTCAAGAGCGGTACTTGATTACTTCAAGAGCGAACTTGTGCATACAACAATGATTACAGGGGATTCAAGAGAAACTGCTGAAATGATTGGTATGAAGCTTGGAGTACAAGAAGTTGTTGCGAATGTATTGCCAGAAGAAAAATTAGAAAAGATTCAGTCTCAAAAAGAACGCTATGGCTTAACTGCGATGGTAGGGGACGGCGTGAATGATGCACCAGCTCTTGCGACAGCAGACATCGGTATTGCGATGGGAAATGGGACAGATATTGCGATTGAAACAAGTGATATCGTCATTATGAAAAACGACTTACAAAAACTCGTTTCAGCGCATAAGATTAGTAAGAAATTGCACCGCGTGATTTTAGAAAATATGATTTTTGCGATGTCAGTCGTTGTAATGCTCTTAATCCTTAACTTCTTTGGATTAACGAACATCGGCTGGGGAGTTGTACTACATGAGGGAAGTACGATTTTAGTACTCTTAAACGGACTACGCTTACTCGCACCAATAGAAGAATAAATGAAAAAGCAGAACTCGGACGCAGAGAAATAAGATTGTCCAAGTTCTGCTTTTTTGCAGTTGTTATCACGCTTGATCAAAACAAACGCGGTATGAATCGCTGGTTGGAATAAGTTCTAGCGGCACATTTGTCCGATAAATACTATATTCAGGGAATTGCTCTAAAAACATTACAAAGTTATTAGGGTAAACACTCAACATCTTCGTAAATACATTATCTTGATCAATGATGACCGTTTTAATCTCACTGACATCTTTTACCCAAGGTGTCTCCACATGGAAATAACTTCCCGGCGCAATATGGTATTCATATTTTAAAATCGTGATTGACTGGTCTAACATTAAAATCCCTCCATTCATTACATCTAAAGTATAGTCGAAATGAATACGTTTTACAAATATATGTTCACGGATGAGGAAAAGTTCCTGACAAAGTCGAATAAAAGCAAATTTTATTTATGAAAGACGTCATTTTTTCATAAAAGAAAAGCCTTAAAATCAGAAAAATGAGTTAATTTAGCCCACAGAGGGTACAATTTGTGATATAATAAATTTGATGAGTGTGTAGTGTAGGATTTTGGCCAGGCGTGAAAAGAGGCGAAAGCAATGGCGAAACGTGTCACGAAAGATGTCAAGAGTACTGTGGAAACTGAACTGCGGAAAGGAACGAGCAAATCAAGAATTGCGCATTTGTTAGGGGTCTCCTATGATGAAGGAGTTCGTATTATTCTGCAGGTAAAAGAATCGATTCGTCCGGAAGTCGGCAATCGCATTCGATTTACTTTTAGAGAACAAGAAATGATTGGAATCATCTACAAATTATTGGCGAATAGTGCCATCGTTGTGATTGACTGGAATGCTTCTAATACTTGCATGAAAGATATTTGCGAATCGCGAACGGTTGTTAATTTCAAAGATATTGTAGAATTTTTACCACTAGAGGAAGAATAAAGGTTAGGTTCATGGCGAATTGTCATGAGCCTTTTTTTATTTGTGTGCTTTCTAATTGCCCGCCTTTAAAGTATAATAGAAAGGTATAAGACAGGGGAGAAGAGTATGAGCGAGGAAAAGAAACAACTAGAAGTACTTTCAGAAGAAGAATTCGAAACGTTTGTGGAGAATGCCATTGATGCCTTCGAAGAGAAAGTACAGAAGAATGAGTATATCGATGAGATTGAAGAGTTTTTCCAATTGCTTGAAAAGGCGAACCGGTGGGATGACCTCACGTATTATATCGAGGAGGATCAATTAAAACTACCGAGTGAATCTAGTTACTGGATGTGGAAAATCAAAGTAGCGATTCAAAATGAGCAATTTAAACAAGTAGAGGCTTGGCTGGTTCACGAAAATGTGATTGCTGCACTTGGAATGGATAAGGTACTAGAGTGTACACTGCTATGCGAAAAGGAAAAGAATCGCTTCACGCAAGCAGAAGTCGAGAAGCTACAACAATTAAGCGAACGTTTGAAAAAAGAAGAGCCATTGACCGAAGAGCAGAATGATTATATGGCAACAACCTTGATGTTGATGCAAACACCATTGAAATGGACCGTTATCGAAGCCTTTTTGATGAGCCCTTTGACACAACTGTTTTGGAAAGGTTTCTTAATAGAATGTTGGTTAACGGATGGGAAGACTTCAAAGATTCGATACTATGATGCGTTTAGCGAAAAGGTGGTCGAAGTCGATCAATCAGAAGTGGTTTCGGTCTATAATCATCCAGTATTCGTGGAAATTGAACGACTGATTGATACGCAAAATGCTGTAGAAGAAGAGATGAAAGAAATGTTATTGCAAAAGGCGCAATCAGATTTTCTTCGCGTTAGTCCATTTATAGACCGTTATTTCAGCGATGGAGCTGAGTGGTTAGAGATGCAACTGCAACGAGAGAATTTATTATTAAGCTTGTACGAGAATGATGAGACATTTATTCGTACTTTGAAGGCATAGTTTCAGTGTTATGAGAAAAAACACAGTATAATAAAGGTACATTAAAGGGGGAGTTCACATGGAAAGTGGAATTGTAAAATGGTTTAACAACGAAAAAGGGTATGGATTTATCCGAAATTCAACATCCGACGAAGATATTTTCGTGCATTTCACAGGAATTGCACAAGAAGGCTTCAAGTCGTTGAAAGAAGGCCAACAGGTGACTTTTGAAATTACAAGAGGAGCACATGGCGTTCAGGCGACGCATGTGGTCGTAGTCGAAAATGATTAAAGTCTTTACGGACGCGGCCGTGAATGGAAATCCAGGAGACGTAGGATTGGGAGTCCTCGTGCTAAAAGATGGGGAACAATTGCCATTTAAAATCTCTGTGGAAGAAAAAATGGATAATCATTTAGCGGAATTCACAGCCATCAATTGGGCATTAGGTTGGTTGTTAGAGGAAGGGCTTCAGGAAGAATTAATCTTCATGCATACTGATTCCAAGGTGACTGCTGATGCCATTTCGAAAAGATATACGAAAAAAGAAGCAAATCGAATTGTTTTAAAGGAAATCCAGAATAAACTGAAAGACTTCTCGCAATTATTTGTAAAGTGGATTCCTGAAAGTGAAAACAAGGGTGCGGACCAATTAGCAAGACAAGCCCTCCAACAAACGATTGGAAAGTAGTAAAGGAGCAATGAAATGAACGAAAAAACACTCTATTTTAGTAGTTTATGTCCAGATACCGCACCGTTCAAAGCGGCTATGGAAAGACTGGGCGTAACCGCTCGTGAAGTGGATATTACAGCGAGCATGAGAAACTTAAAAGAATTCTTGAGATTAAGAGATACTGAAGAAGTATTTACTCCGCGTAAAGAACAGGGAATGGTGGGAGTTCCGTGTCTTGTCGATGGTGGAGAGTATATTTTTGAAGTGAGCGACCTCGAAGAAAGGTTTGCCAAGTAGTGGAAGACTTAAAGAATAACGTCGTTCCACTGTACTTTTTGGGAATGAATGGGCTGCTATTTGTATTGATGGGCTTTGATAAGCTTTGTGCCGTCATGAGAAAGTGGCGCGTTCCAGAAAAAACATTGCTTGGCATTGGTTTATTTGGTGGAGGTTTTGGTGGACTACTTGGGTTAGTGATTTTTAACCACAAAAAGCGAAAACACTATTTTATGTGGACATTCCTCTTGAATATTGCATTATGGGGAATCCTTTATTATAGTTTATGGCTTAGAAAGTAGGACTCATGGAGAGAGAAGAGCGATTTTATTTTGATATTTGGATTGCGTTGCTGAGTTTATTAGCAGGAATGGTAAATGTGATATCGTTACTACTATTCTTTATCCCGACGACGCATTTTACGGGAAATATTACGCAATTTGTTTTAGCCTTTAATGAAGGTGATTGGGCAACGATGGTAGAGTTGTTTGGATTGATTCTAT
>CALJSD010000131.1 GCA_937976325.1 uncultured Carnobacterium sp. | reverse complement strand
TTCTGGATCGTTAGCTAACGCACGGGAAATTCCGACTCTTTGCTTTTGTCCCCCAGAAAGTTGTGACGGATAAGATTTCTCACGTCCAGTTAGTCCAACTAAATCGATTAATTCGGCTACTTTTTCTTTACGCTCGGCTTTTGGAACGCCTGCAATTTCAAGTGAAAAAGCAATGTTTTCTTCGACTGTTCTCGACCATAAAAGATTGAAATGTTGGAAAATCATCGCGATTTTTTGACGCTCTTTTAAAAGCTCTTTGCGTTTTAAGGTTGTAATGTCTTTTTCATTAATATAAATATGACCACTTGTAACTGTCTCAAGTCCATTTAATAAACGGATCAATGTACTTTTACCCGCACCTGAAAAACCAATCACTCCAAAAATTTCGCCTCTACTAATCTCTAATGAGACATCTTTTACAGCTTCAACCGTGCCTTGTTTCCCAGTATATGTTTTGGACACGTTCTCTACTCGAATCATTGTTTCACTCCTTAATGTTAAAAGGGAGCGAAAAGTACAAGGCTTTTGGCTTTGCATCTTTCCACTCCTCTTGTTCTCTTACTATTTTTTATTATTTCGCAGGAATTACAGAACCATCTGTATATTTTTCGCTGATGAATTTACGGATTTCATCACTTTGTAACACTTTGATTAACGCTTGAATTTTTGCTTTATCTTTGTCAGCAGGTTTTACAGCGATTAAGTTAGCGTATGGTGAGCTTTCATCTTCTAAAGCGATTGAATCTTTCACTGGTGAAAGTTTAGCATCGATTGCAAAGTTTGAGTTGATGATTACTGCATCCCCTTCATTGTTTTCGTATGTTGATACTAATAATTCAGGTGCGATTTCTGTTTTGATTTGGATGTTCTTTGGATTTTCAGCAATATCGCTTAATCCAGCAGTTACAGGGTTCACACCCTCTTTTAATTTAATTAATCCAGCTTTTGTGAAGAAGCTTAAGAAACGACCTACTTCAGCAGGGTTTGTTGACGCATATACCACTGCGTTGTCTGGTAATTCTTTTAATGATTTGTATTTCTTAGAGTAAATTGCCATTGGTTCGATATGAACGTTCCCTACAGAAACTAAATCTTGGTTATGTTCTTTGTTGAATTTGTCAAGATATGGAGTGTGTTGGAAGTAGTTTGCATCCGCATCTCCTCCGTAAACGATGTTGTTTGGAGTTACATAGTCATTTACGATGTTAATGTCTAATTTGTACCCTTCTTTTTCTAAGAGTGGTTTAGCTGCTTCTAAGATTTCAGCGTGAGGTGCTGGTGAAGCGACTACTTTAATTGTTTTGTCTTCTGCTTTTGCAGCTTCTGTTGTGCTTTCTGATTTTGCTGAGTTGTTTCCGCATGCTACTAATGCTGTTGCTAAAAGTCCGAATGTTGTTGCTTTGAATAATTTATTAAATTTCATGTTATAAGTCCCCTTTTTGGTTAAATGATTGTTCTTTGTTTGGAAACCACATGCGCGCTTCGTGATTTCCAACAGATGTTGCTCTGTCCATGTTGGTTTGGGCCATAAAAAAAGCTTCCCCTCTACACACTAGAGGCGAAGTTTTCGCGTTACCACTCTAATTCCGATAAACCTCACAGTTTACCGCTCCAAAAGTACGTTGCATGGTGCAAGATACCCTTGTACGTTATCGAGTACAAATCGCAAAAGCTTCATCACCTTTGTTGCTCCCAGACCATTTTCAATAAATTGCCCCGTATCCTTTCCCACCAACCGGATTCTCTTTAACGTTCTTCTTTATTTACTTATCTGTTCATTGCATTGCTTTATCTGATGAAATTACTATAAACGATGGCCCTATTCTGAGTCAATGCGAAACTCGTTATTTGATTATACCTGTTTTTCAGAACTCGTTATAACATTTATGCATATAGTTTCAAATAAAAAAGAAGGAGCGCAAAACCGCACTCCTTCTGCTAATTTCAACTATTTCTTCAAGAACTTTCTCATTGAAAGAACTGAACCAAACGCACCGATAAGAACACCGATGGCAACCATTCCGGCTGATACATAAATCAAGAATGGATTTGGATCGAGTAGGCTAAAGCTTGATCCAGAGAAGAAATCTGAACCGCCTTTATACACCCATAGGTATACAGACCATACTAATCCGATTGGGATAATTGAACCGATTAATCCAATCATACCGCCTTCTAAGAAGAATGGCCAACGAATGTAAGCTTTTGTCGCACCCACCAGACGCATGATTTCGATTTCTGTTCTACGTGCATAGATTGTTGCACGGATTGTATTTGAAATTAAGAACATCGCTAATGCTAAAAGTCCTAAAATCACAACTGCCCCGATATTACGAGCTGTCGCGATGATTCGGAATAAGTTATCCGCACGAGCTTCCCCGTAACGAACACGCGCTACATAGTCCATGCCTTCGATTTGTTTCGCAATAGCACTTGTTTTTTGTGGTTCTACTGCTTTTACGTCGAACGCATTACGAAGTGGGTTTGCATCATTTTTAAATAATGATAACTCTTCCCCGAAGTTCTTTGTTACGTCTTCTAACTCTTCGTCTTTAGAACGGAAAGTAACAGACTCAACGCCATCTAAGGCTTTAATTTTCGCTTCTAATTCATCTGTTTTTGTTTGGTCAGCTGCCAAATCAATAAACACACGTACGTTTACGTCATTTTCAATATCTGAACCGATTTTATTAACGTTAAACAACAGTGTTACGAACACCCCTACGATTAATAAGATCATTGATACTGCAGAAACAGCACCAAATGTCATCAATCCATTTCTGAAAAGACTCTTGAAGGCGTCACGTATATGACGACCCATGGTTCTAATCTTCATATCCGTATTCCCCCTGTTCTTGGTCACGTACAATTTGACCATTTTCAATCGCAATTACACGATGCTTTTTCTCGTTAACGATTTGGCTATTGTGTGTTGCCATTACGATTGTTGTTCCTTGTTCGTTGATACGTTCAAGGATATCCATAATTTCCATAGAAGTTTCTGGGTCAAGGTTCCCTGTTGGCTCATCGGCAATCAGGATTCCAGGTGTATTCACAATTGCACGAGCAATCGCTACACGTTGTTGTTCCCCACCAGATAATTCATTTGGGAAATTGTTCATACGGTGTTTTAGGTTTACTAACTCTAAAACGTCTTCTACACGGCGTTTAATTTCACGAGGTGATTTTTCAATAACCTCCATCGCATATGCCACGTTTTCGTATACAGTTTTATGTGGTAAGAGCTTAAAGTCTTGGAAGACAACCCCTACATAACGACGTAGGAATGGAATTTGACGATCTCTAATTTTCATCAAATCATATTTACCTACACGAATTCTACCTTTAGTCGCTTTTTCTTCGCGATACATCATTTTAATGAAAGTTGATTTACCTGCACCAGAAGGCCCTACTACATAAACGAACTCTCCATCCTTAATTTGGATAGATAAATTATTAATAGCAGTGATGCCTTTATTATATTTCTTAGTTACATTCATCATTTCAATCATAAACTCACCAGCTTTCTAATCCTTCGATATTTTAATCCTCCCTATTATAGCACCCGAATATTACAACCCCTTCACATAAGATTACAGAAATATTAAAATCAGGATACGAGGGCGAACGCTCAGGGACGAATCATTGGAAACAAACACCGCAAGGGACTTGGAACAAGTCGTGCGGATGTTTGTTGAAATGGACGTCGGCCCTGTGAGCCCGAGTTCAACTTCAGGATACGAGGAAAAGCGGTTAGAAACGGACCACTGGACCGGAGCGACGTAAAGAACGTGAAACGTTCTGCGGACGACTCCGGGAAGTGGACGCCGTTTCTGCTTTTCCGAGTTCAACTACTCAGGATACGAGAGAAATTCTTCACAGTGCGAAGGATTTGGGTGTGGGCATTGCTTCTCGTATACTCATTCATCCCTGTAAGACAATACTTTATTCTATATCAGCAGTATTTACTCATCCTCAAGAAAGTCAATAAACCACTGTGCCTTACTCAATGCACAAATAGGGTTGAATTTCTTGATAGGCACCGAAGCCCCTCAATCTATCTAGGAAGTTTCATCCCATAGTAATACAGATAATTAAAACGAACTTAAAACAATTTGCCTTGCAACAGTAAAACACCTAGCTCTCACTAGGTGCTTCCTACTATTATTCTTCAGTTGCTTTCGTTCCCTCAAGCGTCCATTTTAAGTACGCATCCATAAACGGATCTAAGTCTCCGTCCATAACTGCACCAATATTTCCTGTCTCATATCCAGAACGTAAATCTTTTACCATTGAATATGGATGGAACACATAGTTACGAATTTGAGAACCCCAGGCGATATCTTTTTGCTCGCCACGGATAGCTGCCAATTCAGCTGCCTTCTTCTCTTCTTCTAATTGGAACAATTTCGCCTTCAACATCGCCATCGCTTGGTCTCTGTTTTTAAATTGAGAACGTTGCGCCTGACTCTGCGTCACAATCCCCGTTGGAATATGCGTAATACGCACCGCAGAAGACGTCTTATTAATATGTTGTCCACCAGCACCACTTGCACGGTACACGTCGATTTTCAAATCATCTGGATTAATCTCAATATCAATATCTCCGTCCATTTGCGGAACAACATCCACTGAACAGAATGATGTATGACGTTTTCCAGCCGCATCAAACGGAGAAATACGAACGAGACGATGCACGCCTTTTTCAGAGCGTAAATACCCGTAAGCATTCAAGCCCTCAATCGACAAGGTTACAGATTTAATCCCTGCTTCATCTCCGTCTTGATAATCCACGGTTTCAACACGGTAGCCATGTTTTTCAGCCCAACGCATATACATACGCAGTAGCATACTTCCCCAGTCTTGAGATTCCGTACCCCCAGCACCTGGATGGATTTCCAAAATTGCACTGTTCTTATCATGAGGACCATTTAGTAACATACTTAATTCGTACTGTTGTAAGTCCTTCTCAAGAGACCCAATTGCGTCAACGATTTCCGCATGCACTTCTTCATCTGGCTCTTCTTTATACATTTCAAATAACAAACCTGTCTCTTCATGCGCCAATTCCATCTTATGGAACGTATCATAAATAGCTTTTAATTCATTATTCTTTTGAATGACTTGATTCGCTTTTTCGCTATCATCCCAAAACGATGGTTCAGACATCTCTTGCTCATAGGCTGCGATATCTTCTTCTAAGCGATCTAAGTCAAAGAGACCTCCTATAACTGATGATTTGTTCGTTCATGGCTTCAAGCGCATTTCTAATTTCACTAATTTCCATACTGACCTCTTTCTAAAAGAAAACGGCGAAATGCTTCGCCGTCTCCCCTTGTTATTATGCTTTTTCTGAATCGTCGTCAGAAGCTCTGTCATGACCTGTAGCCACTACACTACGAACTCCTTGAATTTGTTCACGTTGTAAGTTTTGACGAATTTGAGATTTCATCAAGATACGTGTTACATCATAGTCGATTGCAGCAATCATTTGTTGGAATCGTTCGTAACCTTCTGTTTGGTACTCTGTTAATGGATCGATTTGAGCGTATCCACGTAAACCAACGCTTTGACGTAATTGGTCCATATCATCGATGTGATCTGTCCACTTACGGTCAACCACACGTAGGATAACTACTTTTTCGAACTCAAGCATTTGATTGTCGCCATTCAATTGCTCTTGTTTTTCTTTGTAGATTTCCATCGCTTTTTCGTATAAGAGTTCTTCGATTTCAGCAGTTGTTTTGCCTTCTAAATCGCTAATTGAAAGTTCATCTGGAGCACAGATTGAGTTGTGAGCAAAGTCCACAATTCCTTCTAAGTTCCAATCTTTTTGATCTGTCAATGTATGACTTTCCACAACGCGGTGGATTGTACGACGGATCATACCTTTTGTCACTTTTTCAAGTGAGTTTTCTTCATTAATAATTTGTAGACGTTGTGAGTAGATGATTTCACGTTGTTCACGCATAACCTCATCGTACTCTAGGACGCTTTTACGAGTATCGTAGTTGTTCCCTTCAACACGTTTTTGTGAAGATTCTACTTGTCTTGTTAACATCTTGCTTTGGATGAAGTTATCGTCGCCTTCATCTGTTAAGTTTAGACGTTCCCAGATTGCTTGCATTTTTTCTCCACCGAAACGTTTCATCAAATCATCTTCTAATGATAGGTAGAATTGTGTTGCACCTGGGTCCCCTTGACGTCCACTACGTCCACGTAATTGGTTATCGATACGACGGCTTTCGTGACGTTCTGTACCGATTACGCAAAGTCCACCAAGTTCTTTCACGCCTTTACCAAGCTTGATGTCAGTACCACGACCGGCCATGTTTGTCGCGATTGTTACAGCGCCACGTTGACCAGCTGACATGATAATTTCTGCTTCTTTAAAGTGGTTTTTCGCATTTAATACTTCGTGTGGAATTCCTTCTGCACGTAGTAAATTAGATAGCAATTCACTTGTTTCAACGGCAACCGTACCGACAAGGATTGGTTGACCTGCTTCATGACGTTGTTTGATATCTTGAACCACCGCACGGAATTTACTACGTAATGATGGGTAGATTAAATCGTGACCATCGATACGTTGCACAGGACGGTTTGTTGGAATCGCAATAACGTTCATGTTGTAGATTTCTCTGAATTCTTCTTCTTCAGTCTTCGCAGTACCTGTCATCCCTGACAATTTACGATACATACGGAAGTAGTTTTGGTAAGTGATTGTCGCCATTGTCTTAGACTCGTTTTCAACTTCAACGCCTTCTTTAGCTTCAATCGCTTGGTGAAGACCATCTGAGTAACGACGACCTTCCATGATACGACCAGTAAATCCATCAACGATTTTAACTTTACCTTCATCCACTACATAGTCGATGTCGCGTAACATAATGTAGTTCGCACGTAACGCTTGGTCGATATGGTGAACAAGCGCTGAGTTATCCACGTCATAAAGGTTTGGTAAGCGGAATGTTTGTTCAGCTTTGTTAATCCCTTCGTCTGTTAATGAGATTGTTTTAGAAGTTAAGTCGATTGTGTAATCTTCTTCCTCTTTTAATCCTTTAACAAACATATCTGCACGTTGGTATAACACTGTTGATTTTTCAGCTTGTCCTGAAATGATCAACGGAGTACGCGCTTCGTCGATTAAGATTGAGTCTGTTTCATCGACAACTGCGTAGTTCAATGGACGTTGTACCATTTGTGATTTGTAAACCACCATGTTATCACGTAAGTAGTCAAATCCTAATTCACTGTTTGTGCTGTAAGTGATGTCAGCTGCATATGCAGCACGTTTTTCTTCTGAAGACATTCCTGTTAAGTTTAACCCTACAGTTAGGCCTAAGAAGTTGTATAACTCACCCATTTCGCGCGCGTCACGAGTTGCTAAGTATTCGTTAACTGTAACTACGTGAACACCGTCGCCTGATAATGCGTTTAAGTATACAGGCATTGTCGCTGTTAAAGTTTTACCTTCACCAGTACGCATTTCCGCGATGTTACCATCATGAAGTGTAATCCCACCCATGATTTGAACTTTATATGGGAATAAGCCTAATACACGTTTAGCCCCTTCACGTACTAACGCGAATGCTTCAGGAAGAAGTGCATCAAGAGACTCCCCTTGAGCATATCTTGCTTTATATTCTTCTGTTTTTACTGGAAAATCAGCATCTTCTAATGCAGCCATTTGAGATTCTAACGCAATTACTTTATCCGCTAGTTTTCCTAAACGACGTAATTCACGCTTATCATTTTCAACTAACTGTCTCAAAAAATTTGCCATTTAATTAACTCCTTTTTTATTTTCACCACTGTTTTTAAATCGGTGAACTTTTTAAATCTCATAAAAGTACTACAAATAGGTGGCTACACCTATTGCATCTTATTCATTTTACCATTGTTTAGCTAATTAAGAAAGCAAAAAAAGGCGACTTTTTTGAAAGTCACCTGATTTTTTTACAATTTTACGTCAAAGAAACCCAATTTCCTATCCAAACGGAAAGTTATTTATACTCTAACTCCGTTTTCTGTCGCTAAAACCAGCACCATTTCTGTTCAAAACAAAAAAGGTGGCTTTTTTAAGCCACCTAAAATTTTATTAATTTGTTTCAATCAAACCATATTTTCCATCTTTACGACGATAAACAATGTTTGTTTCGTTCGTTTCAGCATCTTGGTAGATAAAGAAGTTATGTCCTAACATGTTCATTTGAAGAACAGCTTCTTCGCTATCCATTGGTTTCAGATCAATTCGTTTTGTACGAACGATTTCTAATCCTGTTTCCTCCTCTTCAGGCACTTCTGGAAGTGGTGGTAACACAACATCGAATCCTTTTTCGCGAGATTTACGATTGATTTTTGTTTTATGTTTACGAACTTGTCTTTCAAGTTTATCGACTACCAAGTCAATACTTCCATATAAATCAATTGAAGTTTCCTCGGCACGTAGAACTAAATAAGGAAGTGGGATCGTAACTTCAACTTTTGCAGTCTTTTCAGCGTAGACTTTCAAGTTGACATATACAGTCGCATTAGCAACGTCAGTAAAGTATTTTTCTAATTTGCTAATCTTCTTTTCAGCGTATTGACGAATCGCTTCTGTGACCTCAATATTTTCTCCACGGATATTATATTTAAACATAATACTCTCCCCTTTCATCTGGAAAACCAGATTTGAAGAAATACCCTAAGGACCACTCTTAGGAATTGCTTCGTTTGATTTCTATAGTTTTATTATAAAGCATGTACAGGGCTTTTACAACCGTTTTCAAGAATTCTTTCATTAAGAATTGTTAAGGAAAAACGGTAATTTTGAGGACTTTTCTTTGGCGATATTTTGTTTTCACGAGATGAAAAATTATACAGCATTGAAGATTAGAATCATTCCCAACAAGAATCTCCTATCCCCTTTAATCATCTCCCTCCTTTCTAGAAAGTCTTAGATTCCTAGTTAAAACAACACAGAATCTCCATTGACAGAAATCGTTTTCAACGATATAGTGAAATAGTAAACAAATTATAAAGGAGTTATGATTATGGAAAAAGTATTTGCTAGTCCGTCTCGTTATGTTCAAGGGAAAGATGTTCTTAAAACTGGTCTTTCTCACGTTTTGGCCCTTGGAGATCGACATCTCCTTCTTTGCGACCCTATCGTTTATGATTTAGTCGGTAAAGAACTAGAAGAAAACCTCGTGAAAGCTGGCGCGTTTGTTCATCGTGAAATCTTCCATGGTGAAGCAACCAATGACGAAGTTCGCCGCGTTGCTGAAGTCGTGAAGGAACATCAACTAAACGTAGTCATCGGCTTAGGTGGTGGTAAATCGATTGATACAGCCAAAGCCATTGCGGATGATTCTAATTGTCCGGTAGCGATTTTACCAACAATTGCTTCAACTGATGCTCCAACTTCTGCCCTCTCTGTTATTTATTCAGCAGAAGGCGTGTTTGAACGCTATCGTTTCTATAAGAAAAACCCAGAATTAGTATTAGTGGATACAAAAGTCATTGCCAATGCTCCTGTTAGTTTATTAATCTCAGGAATTGCCGATGCGCTAGCTACTTGGGTTGAGGCTCGTGCAGTCATTGAAGCACAAGGAAGCACAATGGTCGGTCAAGTGCCAACGATTGCTGCAGAAGCCATCGCTCGTGTCTGCGAAAGTACTTTATTCGAAAATGGTCTACAAGCCGTCGCCGCAGCAAACGCCAAAGTAGTTACTCCTGCTTTAGAAGCTGTGGTAGAAGCAAACACCCTCCTCAGCGGTATCGGTTTTGAATCAGCTGGTTTAGCAGCAGCACATGCCATCCATAACGGATTCACAGCGATTCATGGTGACATCCATACTCTTACTCACGGTGAAAAAGTAGCTTACGGTACATTGACACAACTGTTATTAGAAAATCGTCCAAAAGAAGAACTCGATAAATACATTACTTTCTACAAAGCACTTGGATTACCAACAACGCTGAAAGAAGTAAAATTGGATTCTGTACCATATGAAGACTTACTCAAGATTGGAGCCCTTGCAACACAAGAAGGCGAAACCATCCACCAAATGGCCGTTGACTATACTGCCGAAGATGTGGCAAATGCCCTACTTGCTCTTGACCAATATGTCACTACACGATTCTAAAAATAACTAAATCAACTCAAATAG
>CALJSD010000130.1 GCA_937976325.1 uncultured Carnobacterium sp. | reverse complement strand
CCGTTTATTCTTCGCCCTTTAGACCTTATTTCAAATGGATTTTGCTTCATTCGAAAGAAAGGGAGAGAAGAAAAAATAAGTTAGGTGCAGGGAATATAGTCGCTGCAGGGGTGCGGTGATGAAGGGACGTGACATGCGTTCATATGTTTCTCGCAGTGTAACAGATGAGGGGGCCTTGCAAAAAATGCGGATGTGCTTACTCGAACGAAATACTGCTAGCAAAAATTGAATAAAGAGTGCAGACAAGATTACGGAAAATCATGCGGATTTTATAATCGAAGTGATGTGGGATAGCATTCGAAGTGAATTCCGGACTCTTTTAGAGTCCGTTTGAATCTCGAAAGTGCTTGAGACGTAGGCTCAAGCCGGTGCCCCATTACAGCGATTATAAAAAAATCCGCAAGGATTTGAAGGAATCTTGTCTTTGCTTTCTACAGGGGATATTTTAGAAAATTTAGTTCGTTCGAGTAAGCTATAACACCACACAGACATTTTTTTGCGAAGGCGCAAGGTTGTCTGTTATAATGAAGGGAAAGAATGGAAAGCGAGGGACGGTCATGAAGGTTGTGTTCGTCTGCCTGGGCAACATTTGTCGTTCTCCGATGGCAGAAGCTGTATTTAGAAAAATGGTTCATGAAGAAGGATTGGAAGATAAAATTACGATTGATTCCGCTGCGACAAGTACGTGGGAGCATGGGAATCCGGTGCATCACGGCACTCGGAAGAAACTCGAGGAGCACGGCATTTCCGCAAAAGGGCTTGTGTCACGGACGTTGGATGCGACGGACCTGGACGCAGACTACATTCTTGGAATGGATGCGTCGAATGTGCGTAATATTCACGCTTTTGTCGATGGAAAATCGGATGCGACGGTGGCTCGCTTGTTAGAAGTGGCAGGAGTGCCGCGCGATATTGCCGATCCGTGGTATACAGGAGACTTTGATGCGACGTACCGTGATGTGACATTGGGATGCAATGCGCTCTTAGAACAATTAAAAAAGGAATTATAGTATGGATAAGATTAGAAAAGATTGGGCAGTGATGATTGCTCTGGCGGCTGTTTCGTTACTTGTCGTCTTGAATTTTAGCGCCATCCTCACATGGATTTCCGAATTTATTGGGATGATGTTCCCGCTTATTTTAGGGATGATTTTGGCATTTGTTTTAAACGTGCCAATGAAGCGAATTGAACAAGTGTTGGAGAAGATAAACTTCCCGCAAAAGCTGCGTAGAAGTGTCGCAATCCTGAGCATTATTGTGATTCTGCTTCTGATTATTTCGCTGTTGATTTGGATTATTGCGCCGATGATTGCTAAAACCGTGTCACAACTGGGCGATAGTGTAAATCACTTACTATTCGTGGTTGCGGATTTTGTACAACATTCAAAATTAATGCAATCCAGTGAAGTGAGTCAGATTACCGACTCACTAAGTCAAAGCAATATCGTATCGTCTGTCATTACATTCCTTGGCGGATTTACAACGAATATTTCAGGGCTCTTCTCAAATGTGTTCTCTGTAATTATGGGGATTTTCTTCATGATTAATATTCTCGCAAGTAAGGAAATGCTCGCACGTTTAACGCTTCGCATTCTTAATGTGGTCTTGCCAAAAGATAAAATCGAGCACATTACTTATGTTGGGGAAGTCATCGTGGATACGTATGACCGTTTCTTGATGAGTCAAATCATCGAGGCGGGAATCGTTGGGGTTATGATTTTTGCTGGATACTCTCTTGTAGGGTTGCCATATGCAGGACTTGTTGGGGTGCTGTCCGGAGTACTCTCATTCATTCCGTATATCGGGCCGTTTATGGCGTGCGGAATTGGAATGCTTTTCACCTTTACAGAAAGCCCAATTCAAGCACTCATTTCACTTGTCGTCTTTATGATCGTTCAAATAGTGGAAGGAAATGTCGTCTATCCGAAGGTTGTCGGCAGTTCCGTTGGTTTGCCAACGATTCTAACCCTTGCTGCTGCGTTAATCGGTGGAAATCTCTTTGGTTTAGTAGGAATGATTTTCTTCATACCAATTTTTGCCGTGATTTACCGTTTCGTGAAAGAATGGGTGGAGAAACATGAACAAGCTGCTTCAGTGGTAGCTGTAGGAGGTATAATTGATGAAGAAAATTAGTGAACTAGGGATTACAGGGAAAAAGCTCCTAATTGAAGGGATTGCATTCCTTATTGCTGGGGTGTTGCTCCTAATCTACGGACCAAGCTTCCCAGAATTGATGTTACGTCTGTTTTTAACATTCTTATGGGCTCGTGAACTATGGAATTTCTTGTTCCGTTGGTTTAGTAAGGCGGCGGCAAAAGATCCATTATGGCTGAATGTTGCTAAATTTTTCCTTTACGGATTTTTAGCAGGAAATCAATTTTTTATCTCGCTTCCGATTGCGATTGTCAGTATCTTGATGGGGCTTAACGAAGTGATGAAAGCGGCCACTAGTGGCGTAACGTACTATATTTATGTCAAAGACGGTATCCGTCCGCGACTGCGCTTGCTCATTGATACCATTTGGCTCTCAGTTGTCGGGGTAGCGACTTTACTGGCTCTTGGGGGCGACGGCAACTTACAAATGTTCTTCCTTGCGCTTTATTTCATCGGGCTTGGGACTAGTAACATTCGTGACGGATGGTTCTTCGAGGCCGAAGTTGGAAAGAAAGTCCTTCGTAGACGCTTGCGTCGAGGGATGCCGTTGGTACTGGCTGCGATTATTCCTCGTGTGACTTTGCAAAAAATCAATGATGCGTTGGAACTTGGAGAAGGCGAAACCGCTTCTGAAATTTACGACCGTGCCAAAGAAAATGCAGAACCAAACTTAGAAATGTTTATTCACGTCACAAAAGACGGATTTGGGGCAATCGGGCATGTCGATATTTGTTATAAGGGACGCATTATTTCATTCGGGAACTACGATACGAATTCAGAACGCCTCTTTGGAGCGATGGGGGATGGGGTTCTTTTTAGTGCCGACCGTGAAAAATACATTGAATTTTGTAAACGCGAAAACCATAAGACCTTACTTGGCTATGGCCTAGCGTTATCTCCAGAACAACTCGCGGCCATCGATAAGGAAATCGCCAAATTGATGTCGTTGACAGTACCGTGGGATCCACCGCAAATGGTGAAACCGAAGCGTCCTGGAATCGACAAAGAAGAACCGATGTATGCCTACAAGCTCAAACAAGAAGCAGATGCACTCTTGTATAAATTTACCTCTTCAAAATTCAAGACGTATTTTGTCATGAGTACTAACTGCGTACTGCTAGCCGATACGATTGTCGGAGCAGCAGGAACCGATATTTTAAGCGTCCGTGGATTTATTTCCCCAGGGACGTATCAAGATTACTTAGATAAGGAGTTTGAGAGACCGCACAGTCTAGTCGTGACTAAGCGCGTCTATCAGTAAGAACATGGAACTTCAGGAAAAAGAATTCTTTATGAGGGAAGCGTTGAAGGAAGCGCAGAAAGCCTATGACCAAGCGGAAGTGCCAATCGGGGCGGTTGTCGTCCTAGACGGTGAAATCATCGGTCGTGGCCATAACTTACGCGAAAAGGAACAAGACGCCACTCTTCACGCTGAAATCAAAGCGATTCGTCAAGCCAACCAACACCTTGGAAGCTGGCGCCTCGAAGACTGCGAACTCTTCGTCACGCTGGAACCTTGTCCGATGTGTAGCGGAGCAATGATTCTCGCGCGTCTCAAAAAGGTGACATTCGGCGCCTTCGACTCAAAAGCCGGGACGGCCGGCACCTTTATGAACCTCCTTCAAGACGAGCGGTTCAACCATCAAGTCGAAGTCGAGCAAGGCATCTTGGAAGACGAATGCAAAGAAATCTTGCAGACCTTCTTCAAAGGCCTCCGCGAACGCAATAAACAAAGAAAACAAGAAGCAAAAGAAGCACAGCCATCCGAGTAGGAGGCTGTGCTTTTTAACGTTCTTAACAAAAACTTATTATTGTAAACGGTTATCGACTCTTGAAAATTGTTTTCATTTTATATAATATTTTACATAGTTCTTGAAAGGAGCAGTAAATATGAAATTATCAGAAAAACAAACACAAGTCTTAGGGTGGATCGCAACATGTATGTCTGTGGCTATGTACGTAGCTTATATTCCGCAAATTATGAATAACTTAGCCGGAAACAAAGGAGACTTCATTCAACCACTCGTTGCCGCATTGAACTGCTCATTATGGGTGTACTACGGAATCTTCAAACCAAACCGTGACATCCCGCTAGCAGCTGCAAACGCACCAGGAATTTTCTTCGGTTTAGCATCTGCTTTAACTGCATTATTTTAATCTCTAAAATCAAGCACAGCTTTTCAAGTAAAGGCTGTGCTTTTTAATTGGATGGAGTATAATAAAGGCGATTCATCTCGGTAAAAGCTAAAAGAAAGGAGCATTTGTATCAAAAAATATATCGCGCAACTTGAGAAGGATTTTTCGCCCGTCCAGAACGGGT
>CALJSD010000129.1 GCA_937976325.1 uncultured Carnobacterium sp. | reverse complement strand
GATGTGTTCGTTCTTCCGCGCCTTTACTTCAGGGAGCCCGATTAGCTTGTTAATTTTTACGAATCCATTGATTTCAGTACTTCCACGTTTAGTGATGGGGGGACTTGTTGCGTTATTTTATCATAAGACAACTAAACTCATTGCGTCCGACCAACTCAGAATGGCAGTGTCTGGTTTCCTTGGAAGTATTATGAATACGGTATTCGTATTAAGTTCCATTTATTTACTGATGGGAAATCAATATGCAGAATTAACAGGGAAAACTGTTGCGGAATTGCCGCTCTTCTTAATGGGCGTTGTCATGACAAACGGGATTGCCGAAGCTTTAGCTGCAACCGTGATGACACCAATCATTGCATCGATTTTAGTAACGATTTCTAAGAAAAGAGGGTAGTGTATGTGGAAAGGTAAAAACGTAACCGTCTTTGTTACAGGTGGAATCGCTGCATTTAAAGCAGCTACACTCGTTCGCTTATTTGTAAAAGCAGGGGCGAATGTGGAAGTTGCGATGACAAAGAGTGCGTGTGAATTCATTACGCCACTAACGTTTCAAGTGTTGACGAAAAATAAAGTGCACACAGATACGTTTGATGAAGACGAAGCGAGTAAGGTCCAACATATCCATTTAGCAGATAAGACAGATGTGGCAGTAGTCGTACCAGCAACAGCTAATACCATTGCGAAAATGGCCAATGGAATCGCAGATAATTTTTTAACAAGTACATTGTTGGCGACGACAGCTCCGATTTATATAGCACCTGCAATGAACGAACATATGTGGGAAAATCCTGCGACCGTTCGTAATGTGGAGCAACTGAAAGCAGACGGAAAAGTCATTATCGAACCAGCTGTTGGATTTTTAGCAGAAGGGTATAATGGCAAAGGCCGTCTTCCTGAACCAGAAGAAATCTTCGAACAAGTGACATTTTTTGAAAGTAGACGAGAGTATAATTCTCCGTTAAAAGGGAAATCCGTACTAATTACGGCGGGTGGAACAAAAGAGCGTATTGATCCAGTGAGATATATCTCTAATGATTCTTCTGGAAAGATGGGATATGCACTTGCAAAGGCTGCATCTGTCTTAGGTGCTGAAGTTCAATTAGTGTCAGCAACCAAACAATTGAAAGTTCCGTTTGGTGTGAATGTAACGTATGTGGAATCCGCTCGTGAAATGGAAGAAGTGGTTACAGCACAATTTCCAACTACGGATGTTGCTGTGATGGTAGCGGCGGTGTCTGATTACTATGTAGCGAATCGTTCGGACCAGAAAATTAAAAAGCAACACAATGAATCAGGATTAAAACTAGAATTAGCAGAGAATCCAGATATTCTAAAAGGACTTGGACATTCTAAAAAAGAGGGCCAAGTTGTGATTGGTTTTGCGGCAGAGACTGAAAAAGTTCTTGAGTATGCTATAGCTAAATTAGAAAAGAAAAAAGCCGATGCGATTATTGCAAATGATGTTTCTAGTTCAAACATTGGATTTAACGCTGATAATCACCAAGTAACCATCTTGACAAAAAATGGAAAACAAATTCCACTCCCAGAGTCTTCAAAAGACGATTTAGCTATTGAAATTTGGAGAACTTTAGTTGAAGAAAATATAATTCAATAATTGATGATGAATAAAATGATAAACCAATTTAACATTACTGTTAGATTGGTTTGTTTTTTTATCCAAAAATAATTTTTAGATTTACATAGAAATTTACCGCAATTTAAGAAAATGTGGTATAATAGGGAAGGTTATCTAGGCATGAAAGGAGATTTTATGAACGAGAATATTTCATTGCCAGAATTTATGAGAAATGAACTCGTAATCAAAACACAGAAGGAACTTCGACAGCGAAAAGGGTATCTGATTTCAAAACGAATTTTTGATATCGTTGTATCGTTGTTATTACTAATTCCGTTATCAATCGTCTTTTTAATTATTGCGATTGCAATTAAATTAGAAGATGGTGGGCCTGTGTTTTATAGACAGGAACGCGTTACGACAAATGGACGCAAATTTAAAATATTTAAATTCAGAACGATGGTATTAAATGCGGATAAAGTAGGGCCGCTTGTAACACAAGACCACGATCCACGTATTACAAAAGTTGGACGTCGTGTTCGTAATTATCGTTTAGATGAAGTAGCTCAGCTACTGAATGTATTAATTGGAGATATGTCTTTTGTAGGCGCAAGACCGGAAGTACAAAAATATGTAGATGCATACACGCCAGAAATGCAGACAACTTTATTACTTCCTGCCGGAGTAACATCGATTGCTGCGATTGAATTTAGACATGAAGCTGAAAAGATTGCGGAGTGGACGAAACAAGGGCTAACCGTCGATGAAGCATATATCGAACATATCTTGCCAGAAAAAATGCAATACAATATTGATTATTTAAAAAAATGTAGTTTAAAAAATGATATTGCAATTATGGTAAAAACAGTGATTGCAGTCTTAAAATAACTTGGAGGAACCAACATGAAAGTTAGAAATATTCCATTCTCACCACCAGATATTACAGAAAAGGAAATCAACAATGTTGTTGAAGTATTAAAATCTGGTTGGATTACAACAGGACCAAAAACAAAAGAATTTGAACGCCAATTAGCTGAATATATGGGCACTGAAAAAGTAGTCTGCTTAAACTCAGCAACAGCTGCTTTAGAGTTAGCATTACGCGTTTTAGGTGTAGGGCCTGGAGACGAAGTCATCGTTCCTGCTTACACATATACAGCTTCTTGTAGTGTGATTGAACACGTTGGAGCAACACCAGTTATGGTTGATATCCAAGAAGACCATTTCGAAATGAATTATGATGCCTTAGCGGATGCCATTACTGAAAAAACAAAAGTGATTATTCCTGTAGAATTAGCAGGGGTACCATGTGACTACCATCGTATTTTCGAAGTAGTAGAATCAAAACGTGGATTATTCCGTCCATCAACAAACTTACAACGTTACTTTAACCGTATTATTGTAGTTTCTGACTGTGCACACGCAATTGGAACAACTCGCGATGGTGTGTCTGTTGCTAAATTAGCGGACTTTGCGTCATTCTCTTTCCATGCCGTTAAGAACTTAACGACTGCAGAAGGTGGATGTATTACTTGGAATCCAGCAAACGAATTGGATTCTGAAGCAATGTATAAAGAATTCCAAGTGTACTCATTACACGGACAAACAAAAGACGCTTTAGCCAAAATTAAACCAGGTTCTTGGGAATACGATATTGTGATTCCAGGATTCAAATGCAATATGCCAGATATTATGGCTGCGATTGGTTTAGCGCAATTAGAACGTTACCCACAATTATTGGAACGTAGAAAAGAAATCGTACGTAATCTTGATAAAGGATTATCTGCGGATAAACGTATCCAAGTATTACCTCACGAAGGTAAAGACTACGAATCTTCACGCCATTTATATATCACTCGTGTTCAAGGCGCAAGCTATGATCAACGTGGAGAAATCATCACAAAAATGGCAGAACGTGGCGTTTCATGTAACGTTCACTACAAACCACTTCCATTATTAACGGCTTACCAAAACATGGGATTCCGTATGGAAGATTATCCAAATGCTTACCGTTTCTTTGAAAATGAAGTAACTCTACCATTACATGGATTACTTAGTGACGAAGATGTGGACTACATTGTTCAAAATTATTTAGAAGTGATTCAAGAAGTACTTGGATAGTCAGGAGAGGATATTTAAATGAATAATCGATTAAGAATTTTATTATTATTCATCGTTGACTCGCTACTTGTTGTTGGATCAGTATTTTTAGGATTTCGATTAGTAACAGAGGGGTTAATTCGTAATATTCACGGATTAACAATTACAGCGATTTTATCGTTAGTAGCCTATTATGTTTTCTCTTATTTCTTCAATCTTTATTGGAGAGATTGGGAATTTGCTAGTGTGTATGAAGTTATCACAGTCGTAAAATGTGTGTCAGCAACAGTAATTGTATCAACGATTTCAGGACTTGCTTTCTTTGATACGAAAGTAACGTGGCAATTCCTAATTGTTTGCTGGTTATTACTAGTGATTTCAATCGGTGGAGTTCGTCTTTCAATGCGTGTCTTCCGTGAATTCTTTGCGGATAGCAGCGTCATGGAAAATGCAAAACCAACATTAATCGTTGGTGCGGGAGCTGCCGGAACATTATTAGTTCGTCAAATGCTTATGCATCCAGCAATGCGTATGAATCCAATAGCCTTTGTTGATGATGATCCAGAAAAACTGCGTAAAGATATTTATGGGGTTCGTATTTTAGGAGCTATCAAAGATATCGAACATATTGTAGATACGATGGGAATCACTAAAGTCGTTATTGCGATGCCATCACTACCAATTAAGAAATTAAATGAAGTGTATGATGTTGCTCGCAAGACTGGTGCTGAATGTGTAATCTTACCAAATATTGACGATGTCATGAGCGGGAACTTACATGTACAACAATTAAGAAATGTTGAAATCGAAGACTTATTAGGTCGTGAGCCAGTTCATTTGGATCAAACGATGATTGAAAAACAACTTCGTGGCAAGAAAATCCTTGTAACGGGTGCAGGTGGTTCAATCGGTTCAGAAATTTGCCGTCAAGTGGCTAAATTCAAACCAAAAGAAATCATCATTTTAGGACATGGTGAAAATAGTATTTATCAATTGAATATGGAATTAGTTGGTAAATATTCTCAACACTTCACGATTACACCAGTCATTGCCGATGTGCAAGACCGTAAACGTATTTTTGAAGTGATGGATAAATATAAACCAGATGTCGTTTACCATGCGGCAGCACATAAACACGTACCGTTAATGGAATTGAACCCTCGTGAGGCAGTAAAAAATAATATTCTTGGTACAAGAAACGTAGCCGAAGCCGCAAGCCATGCACGAGTAAAATCTTTTGTAATGGTATCGACAGACAAAGCTGTTAACCCACCAAATATTATGGGGGCTACAAAACGTCTTTGCGAAATGATTGTGCAAGATATGGCGACACGTAGCGAGTATACTAAATTCGTTGCGGTTCGTTTCGGGAATGTATTAGGTTCACGTGGTTCAGTAATTCCACTCTTTAAGAAACAAATTGCTGAAGGGGGACCAATTACAGTTACTCACCCTGATATCGTACGTTACTTTATGACGATTCCAGAGGCTGCACAATTAGTAATCCAAGCAGGGTCACTTGCTCGAGGCGGAGAAATCTTCGTACTTGATATGGGTCAACCAGTGAAGATTGTAGACTTAGCGAAGAACTTAATTCGTCTTTCAGGATATGATGAAGGCGATATCGAGATTAAATTTACAGGATTACGTCCAGGAGAGAAAATGTATGAAGAGTTACTGAACGAAGGGGAAGTAAATCCAAAACAAGTCTTTCCTAAGATTCATATTGGAATTGCGGACAATTCTAAGATTAATCGCGTGTATAACTTCATTGAGAACTTCGAAAGCTATACTGATCAACAATTACACGATGAATTGATTGATATTGCGAATAAAAAGAAATAAAATGAAAAGGATTGGGATAGATTTCCCAATCCTTTTATCATATAAAAAGAGGTGGAGAAATGTTAGTTTCCGTAAATATTAGTGCCTATAATGAGCAAGATTACTTACCTGAAATTTTTGAAAGTTTAAAAAATCAAACTTATCCATTAAAAAATATTGAAATAGTATTAGTGAATGCAATGTCTACAGATAATACTCGTGCTTTGATGGAACAATTTAAAACTGAAAATGAGCATTTATTTTATGCGGTGAAGATTCTCGATAATCCAAGAAAAACATTAAATACAGGGTTAAACTTAGGGTTTAAAAACTCCGATGGTGATTGCTATTTAAAAGTAGATGCGCACTCACAAATTCCTACAAACTTTATCGAAGCCAATGTTAAAGTGATTGAATCAGGGCAGAAAGTTTGTGGGGGTAAAAGACCAACTATTGTCCAAGCAGAAGATGATTTTTCAAAAACATTACATATCGTTGAAGAGTCCGCTCTTGGAAGTAGTATCGCAAACTACAGAAAAGGAGACACAAGCCGCTATGTGGATTCTGTATTCCAAGGAATGTATCACAAAGATGTAGTCGATACAGTCGGTTATTTTGACGAAAAATTAACGCGTACAGAAGATAATGAGTATCACTATCGTATCCGTAAAAATGGATTTAAAATTTGGTACGACACTTCAATTGAGTCCTTCCAATATATTCGCCCAACTTTCACAAAAATGATTCAACAAAAATTTGCAAACGGATATTGGATTGGATTAACCTCTCATGTTTGCCGAGATTGCTTATCATTATTCCATTTCGGGCCAGGTGTATTTGTGGCGACTTTACTTGTACTCATGATATTGACGCCAATCAGTTTTGCACCTTTATTAACAGTGTTTGGGCTCTATTTATTGGCAGTCTTAGGATTGTCTGTTTTTGAAATTTCTAAGCAAAAATTCAATCCAACATTACTATTAATTCCGTTCATTATGATTGCCGTTCATTTTGCATATGGTATTGGAACGATTAAAGGATGGATTTTTGGTTTTGAATTTAAAAAAGAGTATTTTGATTCAAAAGATAAATCTTAAAATTACTATAAATACTCATGAATTCAAGCAAATCTATGATATAATAAACTGATTGTATAGTTATTGGAGTGGAATGAATGAGAGTAAATGAAGAAAAAATTTCAAATAGAAGAAAACAAAGAAATAATCAAAAAATAAGGAGAGTTATTTTAAC
>CALJSD010000128.1 GCA_937976325.1 uncultured Carnobacterium sp. | reverse complement strand
TGACGGCGGTGGATCGATTCGGATTCCAGCGAGCTTTACGGGCTTAATCGGGTTGAAGCCGAGTCGTGGACGCATTCCTGTTGGCCCTGGTAGCTATCGTGGCTGGCAAGGCGCTTCGGTGAATTTTGCGATGACGAAGACGGTTCGTGATACCCGCGAGTTGTTGAAATGGATGCAAGTCGAGCAAAAAGACAGTCCATTTTTAACACCGCTTATTAAAGACTGGGACGCTCTGCCAAACCGTCCGCTTCGAGTGGGAGTGATTGAGAAATCTCCTATTGAAAGCTTTGTCGCTCCAGAAGCCAAGGAGGCGCTTCGTAAGGCTGTGGATTTCCTAGAAGGTGTTGGCTGTGTGGTCGAACCGATTGGCTGGCCCGTTGACGGCGTAGAAGTGATGAAGAACTACTATGTGATGAATAGTGTGGAGACGGCGGCGATGTTCCAAGGCATGGAGGCAAGCTTTGGTCGTAAGTTCACGAAAGACGATATGGAACTCATGACTTGGGGGATTTACCAGTCTGGGGAACGCATTTTAGCAAAAGATTATAGCGCGGCTCTGTCGAAATGGGACACATATGCGCATGCGATGGAAAAAGTGCATGAGCAGTACGACCTCATTTTAACGCCGAGTGTGAGCGACGTGGCTCCGCTTCATAGGCAATTCCCGATGGAAGAATCGGTGCGACAAGCGTTGGAGCATATGGATGAACTAAGTGTGCCGGAACAACAAAGCGTGATTTGGCGCATGTTTGACCGAACACTTGCGCTGACACCGTTTACGCAATTATCCAATATTACAGGCGCACCAGCGATTAGTTTGCCAGTCTTTTTAACCGAAAAAGGACTTCCAATCGGCGTACAGTTAATGGCGGCGCGTGGACAAGAGGCACTTTTACTAACCGTGGCCGAGTGGTTTGAACGCGAAGGGCAATTTGAAACAAGAGACTTCAGCTAGGAGTGAAGAAGATGACGAAGAAAGTAGCAATCGTAGGGGCTGGCATCGTCGGGGCGACTGCGGCGTATCAGCTCAGCAAAAAAGGAATCGATGTAACGGTATTTGACGCAGGCGTGGGCCAAGCAACGAAGGCGGCTGCCGGGATTATTTGCCCATGGTTATCGCAACGTCGTAATAAAGACTGGTACCAACTCGTCTCACATGGGGCGGCGTATTATCCACAGTTGATGGATCAGTTACGTGCAGATGGTGTCAGTGAATTGCCGTATGAGCAAGTCGGGGCGTATATTTTCAAGCATACCGAGAAGCAATTGGCGAAGGTCGAAGAGATGGCCGTGGAGCGACGCGTGGATGCGCCGATGATTGGCGAGGTGCATGCCTTAACTCCAGAAGACGTGGCTTGTGTGATTCCGGGCTGGTCGAATCCAGACGGTGCGCTCTATTGTAGTGGCGGTGGTCGCGTGGACGGCGAGTTGCTCGTTTCACTTCTATTAGAACAAGCAGAGAAGAACGGGGCTAGTGTGATCCGTGAAAAAGTAACGCTAGAAGCTGTTGACGAAGAGGTCCGTGTGCGTCTTGGAGGCGAGGTGCAAGCCTTCAATGCGGTGGTCCTTTCTAGTGGTGCGTGGGTGAAAGAACTTATCGAACCGCTTGGCTACTACGTGGATGTGCGTCCGCAAAAAGGTCAGTTGATTGAACTTACCTTGGAAACGACCGAAGATACGTCGAAATGGCCAGTGTGTATGTTGCACGGTGAGATTGATATTCTTCCATTCCCAGATGGTAAGATTTTAGTCGGAGCGACTCATGAAAATACGCAAGGTTTCGATTTGGTTCCAGATGAAGAGCTCTTAAACGGCATGTACGAAGAAGCGTGTGCGAGTCTTCCAAGTCTAAAAAATGCCAAACGCAGTGGGGTGCGCGTCGGAACGCGTGCGTATACATCCGATTTTCTACCGTTCTTTGGTGAAGTTCCAAATACGACAAATGCCTTCGTAGCAAGTGGTTTGGGCTCTTCAGGGCTTACGAGTGGCGTCTGGATTGGCGAATGTTTGTCCCGCATGGCAGCAGGGGAAGAAGTCGGATTTTCAGTAGAAAAATACACTCCGCAAAATTATGTCCGAAAAGTGTAAATTTCTGAATGTTTTTAGTTGAGTTTTACTTTTAATTTTAGTATTCTATTG
>CALJSD010000127.1 GCA_937976325.1 uncultured Carnobacterium sp. | reverse complement strand
GGATCGTTCAATGTAATGTCGGCGTCGGTGAATTAGAACGTATGACACAATACAAGGATAAATCTCAGAAACAACAATCTGTTTCTGCTGGTTTATTAACATATCCTCCTCTAATGGTAGCCGATATCGTTTTATATAACGCTGAAGTGGTTCCTGTTGGAGAAGACCAAAAACAACATATGGAGTTAACTCGTGACTTCGTAGAACGTTTCAACAGCCGCTACGGAAATGGCAACCAATTACTTGTAATGCCAGAACCATTCATTCCAAAAGCTGGCGCACGTGTCATGAGCTTACAAACGCCAACGAAGAAAATGAGTAAATCAGATGCCAACGTAAAAGAATACATCAGCATGCTTGACGAGCCTTCTGTGATTCGTAAGAAAATCAAGAGCGCTGTGACAGATTCAAGCGGTGTGATTGAATTCGATCCAGCTGAAAAACCTGGCGTATCGAACCTATTAACAATCTTCTCTGCTTTCTCTGGTGAAAGTATTGAGTCACTTGTAGAACGTTTCAAAGGCGTTGGTTATGGCCAATTCAAAGAAGAATTAGCTGACGCGATTATCGCTGTGATAGAACCAATTCAAGAACGTTATTATGAGTTATTAAAATCTGATAAATTAGATGAGATTCTTGATGAGGGTGCGAAGAAAGCGAACTATGTAGCGAATAAGACACTTCGCAAGATGGAAAAAGCGGTTGGCTTAGTGAGATAAACCAAGAAAAGTTATCTTCTTACTTTCTAAAATAAAATCAAAAGAGTCCTCTCGGACGTTATTATAATGACTTAAAAGGCTACACCGGGTTGAGCCACGGTCTCAACCCTACCGAGCTTCAAACAGATTCTAGAAGAATTCTCTTCAAGAATCTGTAATTCACATCGGTTGAGATCGCCATTAATGTCATTATAAAGTCCGAGGGACTCTTTTCTTTATGTATAAAATTACTTTTCTTAGTTTATCTCCCACCGCGAAAGAGAAAAGGTGCTTAAAAAATAAAAAACGCTAGGACACTCCTAGCATTTTCTATCGTTTACTATTCTATAACGAGCAGGCCGGCACCAATGATTCCATTATCCCCCTTAATGGTTGATGCTTGGATATGCTCCAGAATATGTTTTTGTTCGTGATGAAGGAGTTCTGCTAACTCTTCTTTCACGAGTTCTATAAAGTCTGGGTTGTAGTTTGAAACACTACCTCCGAACACAATAGTTTTTGGATCTAGTAAGCAGACCATTCCATGAAGAACACTTGCTAATCCCATTGCTGTTTCTTCGATGATACGGCAAGCCGCTTCCTCACCATTGCGCCATTTATCAAAGACGTCTTTCGTTGTCAATGTCTCGTCTTCGTAGATTTCACGCCCAGTACGCTCGATTCCAACACCCGAACAAGCTACTTCTAACGCTTCGAGACATTCAAAGTAAGGCACTTTGACAAACCCAATTTCGCCTGAGAAACCTTCCCCGCGTAAGATTGTATTGTTAACGATGTTGGTGGCTGCGATTCCTGTTGATACCGTTACGTATCCAAACATATCTGTAGGATTTAGATTGAGCAATCGATATTCCGCATAAGCCGCTACTTTAACGTCATTATCGATTTTCACCGGTATGTCTCCGTACGTTTCCTTCAATCTTTCTACAATTGGAAAATTAGCCCAAGGTATATTATTTTGGAAAATCGCTACCCCGTTTTCCACATCTACCTTTCCTGGTAATCCAACACCAATCCCATACGTATCTTGAATGCGTAAATCATTATCATTGAGTACTTTATCCACCAGTTGGACCACACCCTGATATAAACTTTCGGCACTCGCTGTTTGGCTCGGGCTTTGTGAACGACTAACGATCTCCCCATTTTCGTTAATCAACGCAACCGCGACCTTCGTTCCCCCAATGTCAATACCAACCGCGACTTTCATCAAAATCCCTCCGTTCGTTATGATTTCGCTTTCATAATTAGTTTACACCGAAAATCGCATTCTGGCTTTCCCTATCTTGTTCTATACTATAACTATTTTGCTGTCTTTCGCATAGTTTGAAAAATGATAACTGTTTTTTCGCACGGTTTGAAAAATGATAACCTGATTGATAGCCGTTTTATGATAGTGGAGTTTGTGATGGGGCACCGCCAAGAGCCTATGTCTCTTGGTCTTTGAAGCTTCAAACGCGGAGTAAGCAAAGTGTTTCTACTCCGCGTAATTCACATTCAATGCTATCCCCCATCACTTATTCCACTATAACGGCTATCCACGGTTATCATTTTTCAAACGTCCTCTTTAACCTCTTCTCTTCACTGGCAAAAATTGGGTGCTTATTCACCAAGGATACGATACCAAAATATCCGTTTATAATGGAAATGGTAGTGAGAAGTGCATCGGATGTGAATTAGAGGGAGTTGCGAATGTATTCGCTACTCCCTCTTTGAAGCTTCGAAGCCGAAAGACCTTAGGCTTGAGGCGGTGCCTCACAACCATGTCCATTATGTAAAAACGGATATTAAACAGGTATCGTATCCTTCAACCTTCGGTTGAAAATCATCAATTTTTGCACAAAAAAAGGAGGGGAAGCAAATCTGCTTCCCCTCCCTAAATTCCTAGGAATTATTTGTTTTTCAAGTTGTAGAACGCTGATAGACCTTGGTAAACAGCTAAGTCACCTAATTGATCTTCAATACGTAATAATTGGTTGTATTTAGCAATACGGTCTGTACGGCTTAATGAACCAGTCTTGATTTGTCCAGCGTTTGTTGCAACTGCGATGTCAGCAATTGTTGAATCTTCAGTTTCACCAGAACGGTGTGAAACAACTGCAGTGTAACCAGCTTTTTGAGCCATTTCGATTGCATTGAATGTTTCAGTTAAAGTACCGATTTGGTTAACTTTGATTAAGATTGAGTTTGCAATACCTTGTTCGATACCACGAGATAAGATTTCAGTGTTAGTTACGAATAAGTCGTCACCAACTAATTGAACTTTACCGCCTAAGCGTTCAGTTAATAATTTCCATCCATCCCAGTCGTTTTCGTCACAGCCGTCTTCGATTGTGATGATTGGATATTTTTCAACTAATTCTGCTAAGTATTCAACTTGTTCAGCTGGAGTACGTTTAGCACCTTTTTCACCTTCGAAGATTGTGTAGTCATATACGCCATCTTTGAAGAATTCAGATGAAGCACAGTCAAATCCTAAGTAAACATCTTTACCAGGTTCTAGACCTACTTTTTTGATTGCTGCTAAGATTGTTTCTACAGCATCTTCCGTTCCTTCGAATGTTGGAGCGAAACCACCTTCGTCACCTACTGCAGTTACTAAACCGCGGTCGTGTAAGATACCTTTCAATGCGTGGAATACTTCAGCACCCCAACGTAAAGCTTCTTTGAATGAAGGAGCACCAACAGGTAAGATCATGAACTCTTGGAATGCGATTGGAGCATCTGAGTGAGATCCACCGTTAACGATGTTCATCATTGGTGTTGGTAATACTTTAGTGTTGAATCCACCTAAGTATTGGTATAAAGGTTGATCTAAGTAGTCAGCAGCTGCGCGTGCTACAGCGATAGATACGCCTAAGATTGCGTTAGCTCCTAATTTACCTTTGTTTGGAGTACCATCTAATTCGATCATTAATTTGTCGATCGCCATTTGTTCACGAACATCGTAACCTAAGATAGCTTCAGCGATAATGTTGTTTACATTGTCAACTGCTTTTTGAACTCCTTTTCCTGAGTAACGAGATTTGTCGCCGTCACGTAATTCAACTGCTTCGTATTCACCAGTTGAAGCTCCTGAAGGAACCATACCGCGTCCGAACGCTCCGCTTTCTGTGTAAACTTCAACTTCGATAGTTGGGTTACCACGTGAATCTAATACTTCTCTTGCTAATACATCTGTAATAAATGGCATGATTTATTAACTCCTTTATATTTATTTGTACGTTTCTATTTTAGTCGAAAAATGCTTTATATGCAATCTTTTCCTTAAATTGAAAGCCTTTTTTTAAGATTATTTTTGAATTAAGCTTTCGCCTGTCATTTCTTCAGGTTTTGCTACATTCAATAAGTCTAACATTGTTGGCGCAACGTCTGCTAAACGACCACCCTCACGTAATGTAATACCTTTTTTCGTTACAATAACTGGAACTGGAACTGTTGTATGGGCAGTATGCGGTGTACCTTCTGGTGTAACCATTGTTTCAGAGTTACCGTGGTCAGCAAAGATAATGGCAGTACCACCTTTAGCTAAAATAGCATCCACTACTTTACCTAAGTTTTCATCCACTGCTTCGATTGCTTTAATCGTTGGTTCTAACATCCCTGAGTGTCCAACCATATCTGGATTTGCGAAGTTTAAGATAATCGCATCATTTTCATCGTTTTGAATCGAATTATATAATGCATCTCCAACTTCATAACAACTCATTTCAGGTTTTAAGTCATATGTTGCAACTTTTGGAGAAGGAATTAAAATACGGTTTTCTCCTGCGAATTCTTCATTACGTCCACCATTCATAAAGAAGGTTACGTGTGGATATTTCTCTGTTTCAGCAATACGTAATTGTGCTAATCCTGCTTTAGATAAAACTTCTCCTAAAACATTTGTCATAGGAATTGGTGGGAATGCAACTTCTGCATCTACACTTGGATTATATAATGTCATTGTCACAAATTTAACATTTGCAGCATGTTCACCACGATCAAAGTTTGTCCACTCTTTATCTGTGAATGCATTTGATAATTGAATCGCACGGTCAGGACGGAAATTAAAGAAGATAACTGCATCATTTTCTTCAATTTTCGCAACTGGTTGTCCGTCTTTAACAATTACTGATGGAATAACAAATTCATCTGTTACATTTTCAGCATAACTATGTTCAATCACTGCTTGAGCTGATTCAAATTGAGGTCCTTTTGCATGTGCAATGGCATCATAAGCTAATTGAACACGTTCCCAACGTTTGTCACGGTCCATTGCATAGTAACGACCTGATACAGTTGCGATTTGACCTACTCCAACTTCTGCAATTTTTTCTTCTAAAGTCTTAATGTAAGCTGGACCAGCTTTTGGATCCACATCACGTCCGTCCATAAATGCATGAACATATACTTTAGAAATTCCTTTTGCCTTCGCAGTTTCAATTAATGCTAATAAATGATTAATATGGCTGTGTACACCACCATCAGATAATAATCCGAACAAGTGTAATGCAGAACCATTTTCTAATACATGGTTAAATGCACCATTTAATGCTGGGTTTGTATCAAATTCACCATCTAAAATTGCTTTATCAATACGAGTTAAGCTTTGGTATACAATACGACCTGCACCAATATTTGTATGGCCTACTTCTGAGTTCCCCATTTGTCCATCTGGTAGACCTACATCTAAACCTGATGCTTTTAATGTTGTATGAGGAAATTCATTATAGTAACGGTCAAAATTTGGTTTATTTGCTTGTGCTACAGCGTTACCTTCTACTTCTGGTCTCCATCCGAAACCATCTAAGATAATGATTGCAACTGGTGATTTTGCCATTATTTTACTGCCTCCAATAAAGCTAAGAATGAATCTGGTTGTAAGCTTGCTCCACCTACAAGAGCTCCGTCAACGTCTGGACAAGCCATGTATTCAGCAATATTTTCTGGTTTTACAGATCCACCGTATTGAACGCGAACTTTGTCAGCAACTTCTTGACCGAAGTCAGCTGCTACAACGTCACGAACAACTTTACACATTTTTTGAGCGTCATCTTGAGATGCTGATTTACCAGTTCCGATAGCCCAGATTGGTTCATAAGCAATCACTAATGATGATACTTGTTCGTTTGATAAACCTTTCAATGCTGCAGAAACTTGTCCGCCTACAAATTCAGAAGCTTTTCCTGCTTCGTAAGTTTCTAAAGTTTCACCACAACAAATGATTGGTGTTAAGCCATTTCTGAAAATAGCATGTGCTTTTTTGTTGATATCTTCGTCAGTTTCGTGGAAATACTCACGACGTTCTGAGTGGCCGATCACTACGTAGTGCACGCCCATTTCAGCTAATACTTTAGGTGAAGTTTCACCAGTGAAAGCACCAGCATCTTCGAAGTAGCAGTTTTCAGCAGCTACTTTTAATTCTGATCCTTTCGCATATTCTAATAAAGTTACTAAGTTAACTGCAGGAGCAGCAATAGCACTTTCTACGCGTTCGCCTGAAGGTAATTTACCAACAACAGCTTCCACAAAAGCTTGAGTTTCTTTTGGGTTTTTGTTCATTTTCCAGTTTCCGGCAATAATTGGTTTACGCATATACACAACATCTCCTTTTAAATGTTTAAAAATTATTTATCACTGATAGCAGCAACACCTGGTAGTTCTTTACCTTCTAGATATTCTAGAGAAGCTCCACCACCTGTTGAAATGTGTGAGAATTTCT
>CALJSD010000126.1 GCA_937976325.1 uncultured Carnobacterium sp. | reverse complement strand
TTAAATTTTGTTTTTCGTTTTTTTAGGCTTTTTTGTTATTTTTGACCCAAAATTGAAATAACCCCCTAAATTTTGCAATTTCTTTGCGAAAAGCGTGTAAAAATTGTATAATATTGTAGAGTTATTCTACTTAAAAATATGTGAGCATGCATGAGTTTAATGGAGTTCTCACCAATATCCATTAGAAAAGAGGAAGTTCATGACAACTATCGTATCGATCTCTGATGAGTACATTACATTAGGGCAATTTTTAAAACATATTGACGTCATTACAACTGGCGGACAAGCAAAATGGTACCTGCAAGAATATACAGTTTTTGTAGATGGAGAGTTAGAAAATCGACGTGGTAGAAAATTATATCCGAATACACGTGTCGAAATACCTGATGAAGGTATTTTTATTGTGAAAGAAATGAAATCGGATGAAAATGATTTGAACACACATGACGCATGAAGCTGACTAATTTACAATTACAAAACTTTCGTAATTATGAATCTGTCCAATTAGAGTTTACAGACGGTGTGCATGTTTTTATTGGTGAAAATGCACAAGGGAAAACCAACCTGATGGAGTCGATTTATGCCTTGGCGATGACAAAGAGCCACCGCACGACAAACGACAAAGAACTGATTGGATGGAATAAAGAGTTTGCGACGATTAAAGGGACCGTTGAAAAAACAGCGACAAAGACGAATTTAGAATTGCAATTTTCTAAAAAAGGAAAAATCGCGAAAGTGAATTATTTGGAGCAAAAACGACTCAGTTCCTACCTTGGAAACTTGAATGTCATCCTCTTTGCCCCAGAGAACCTCACGCTTGTTAAAGGGTCTCCGCAAAACAGACGTAAATTCGTGGATATGGAACTTGGACAAATGAGTTCCCTCTACCTCTATGATTTAGTGGAATATAATCGCGTCTTAAAACAACGCAATACGTATTTGAAGCAGCTAGCGATTAAGAAAAAGCAGCCGGACGAATACTTAGATGTTTTAAGCGAGATGTTAAGCGAGTTAGCTAGTAAAATCGTCTTTCATCGTCTCGATTTTATGAAGCAATTGGAGGCTTTAGCCATTCCGATTCATGACCAGTTATCGCTTGGTCGTGAGAAATTCTCGGTGTCGTATCAAGCAACGATTCCGTTGGAGGATGGTTTAACACCTTCGCAAATGAAAGAAATTTATATGAATCAATTCAAGAAGAATCAAACTCGTGAGGCGGATCAAGCCACAACGCTGATTGGACCGCACCGTGACGATTTGATTTTTTATTTGAATGAGGTTCCGGTTCAAACGTACGGTTCGCAAGGACAGCAACGTTCGACCGTTCTGAGTTTGAAGCTTGCGGAAATCGAATTGATGAAATTATCGACAGGCGAGTATCCTCTTCTACTATTAGATGACGTACTTTCCGAACTCGATGATGACAGACAAACCCATCTGATTAAGGCCATTGAAAATAAGGTGCAAACCTTTATTACGACAACGAGCCTGGATGGGATTAAGCAACAATTTATTAATGAACCAGTCGTAATACCGATTGAAAAAGGAACTATTTTAAAAACGGAGAGTGAGAATTAGCATATGACAGAAGAAAACAAAGCTGAATTAGCTGCGCAATATGATGCCAGTCAGATTCAAGTATTAGAAGGACTCGAAGCTGTTCGTAAACGTCCTGGGATGTATATTGGTTCAACAAGTAGTGCCGGGTTGCACCACCTTGTTTGGGAAATCGTGGATAACTCAATCGACGAAGCGTTGGCTGGGTTTGCGACACATATCGAAATCGAAATTACAAAAGAAAACCACATTCGCGTAACCGATGATGGACGTGGGATTCCGGTCGATATTCAAGAAAAAACAGGTCGTCCTGCCGTAGAAACTGTATTTACAGTGCTTCACGCCGGCGGTAAATTCGGCGGCGGAGGCTATAAAGTTTCTGGGGGTCTTCACGGGGTTGGGGCTTCTGTTGTTAATGCTCTTTCAACAGACTTAACAGTTCAAGTATTCAAAGATGGCAACATTTATGAGCAATCTTATAAACGCGGTGCCGTTTTAGAAGACCTAAAAATCATTGGGAAAACTGATAAACATGGTACGAGCGTCTACTTTGTACCAGACCCTGAAATTTTCCAAGAAACAACAGTCTTTGAATTTGATAAATTAGCCAACCGTGTGCGTGAATTAGCGTTCTTGAATAAAGGATTAAAATTAACAATCACAGATTTCCGCGAAGAAGAGCCAGTGAGAAAATCTTTCTGCTACGAAGGCGGGATTAAGAGCTATGTCGAACACTTAAATAAATCAAAACAAGTGTTATTCGAAGAACCAATTTATGTAGAAGGAGAACAAGATGGCATTCAAGTAGAAGTGGCAATGCAATACACTTCTGGATACCATACTAACCTTCTCAGCTTTACAAATAATATCCACACTTATGAAGGTGGTACTCATGAATCAGGGATGAAGACGGCCTTAACACGTGTGATTAACGATTACGCACGTCGTCAAAAATTGATGAAAGAAAACGAAGAAAAACTAAGCGGTGAAGATGTCCGTGAAGGGTTAACAGCCGTTGTTTCTATCAAACACCCTGATCCACAGTTTGAAGGACAAACAAAAACGAAATTAGGAAACTCTGAAGCTCGTACGATTACAGACCGTCTGTTCTCAACACACTTCGATAAATTCTTAATGGAAAATCCTCAAGTCGCACGTAAGATTGTTGAAAAAGGGATTTTAGCTTCGAAAGCACGTCTTGCTGCAAAACGTGCGCGTGAAGTGACTCGTAAGAAATCTGGTTTAGAAATTTCAAACTTACCAGGTAAATTAGCAGACTGCTCAAGCAATGACCCAACGATTTCTGAATTATTCATCGTCGAAGGGGACTCTGCGGGTGGTTCAGCAAAACAAGGACGTTCACGTCATTTCCAAGCGATTTTACCAATCCGTGGGAAAATCTTGAACGTTGAAAAAGCAACACTCGATAAAATTTTAGCCAACGAAGAAATTCGTTCGCTCTTTACAGCGATGGGAACTGGTTTTGGTGGAGATTTTGATTTATCGAAAGCTCGTTACCAAAAATTAGTCATCATGACCGATGCCGATGTCGATGGAAGTCACATTCGTACATTGCTCATTACTCTTTTCTATCGTTATATGCGCCCTGCAGTGGAAGCTGGATATATTTATATCGCGCAACCACCTCTTTACAAGTTGAAACAAGGTAAAAACGAATACTATATTCAAAATGATAAAGAGCTTGAGGAAAAACTAAAAGAATTACCAGCACATCCAAAACCACAATTATCACGATACAAAGGTCTTGGGGAAATGGATGCGGAACAATTATGGGAAACAACCATGAACCCTGAAAACCGTTCAATGTTACAAGTATCTGTGGAAGATGCTGCAGAAGCGGATCAAATTTTAGATATCTTGATGGGTGACCGTGTAGAACCACGTCGTGAATTCATCGAAAGCAATGCGAAATATGTCAATATGGAAGATTTAGATATCTAATCTAGTAAACGAATTTGAAGAGAAGAATAGAAAAGGAGACGAATTATGTCTGAAGAAGTGAAACACTTTGAAGAAACTTTTGAATCAACTGATTTAGTGCATACCATGCGTAAATCATTTCTAGAGTATTCGATGAGTGTTATTGTATCGCGTGCCCTACCAGATGTACGCGATGGATTAAAACCAGTACACCGTCGTATTTTATATGGAATGAGTGAACTTGGAGTGACACCGGACAAACCGCATAAAAAATCTGCGCGTATTGTCGGGGACGTAATGGGTAAATATCACCCACACGGTGACTCTGCAATTTACGATGCCATGGTTCGTATGGCACAAGATTTCTCATACCGTTACCCATTAATCGATGGACACGGTAACTTTGGTTCTGTCGATGGAGACGGCGCCGCTGCGATGCGTTATACAGAGGCTCGTATGAGTAAAATTGCTCTTGAAATGCTTCGCGATATTAACAAAGATACGATTAATTTCCGTGATAACTACGATTCAACAGAACGTGAACCGGAAGTATTACCAGCACGTATTCCAAACTTATTAGTAAACGGTGCAACAGGGATTGCCGTAGGGATGGCGACAAATATTCCACCACATAACTTGGCGGAAGTCATCTCTGCTCTTCACTTATTAATGAAGAATCCTGATGTCACAACTACTGAATTGATGGAAGCTCTCCCTGGACCTGACTTCCCAACTGGAGGACTTGTCTTAGGAAAATCTGGAATTCGTCGTGCGTATGAAACAGGACGCGGATCGATTACGGTTCGTGGACGCGTACAAATCGAAGAATTGAAAAACGGAAAAGAACGCATCATCATCACTGAATTACCATATATGGTAAATAAAGCGCGTTTAGTAGAACGTATCGCACAATTACACCACGAGAAGAAAATCGAAGGAATTACTTACTTAAACGATGAATCTGACCGTGTCGGTATGCGTGTCGTGATTGAAGTACGTCGTGATGTTTCAGCATCTGTTGTATTAAATAATTTATACAAATTAACACCATTACAATCAAACTTCGGATTCAACATGCTTGCGATTGTAAATCAAGAGCCAAAAGTATTGAGCTTAAAAGAAATTTTACGCCACTACTTAGATCACCAAGAAGAAGTCGTTCGTCGTCGTAGCTTATTCGATAAGAAGAAAGCAGAAGACCGCGCTCATATTTTAGAAGGGTTGCAAATCGCCTTAGACCATATCGATGCGATTGTAGCCATCTTAAGAAGTTCAGCAAGTGGAGATATCGCTAAAGAACGCTTCATGAATGAATACGGCTTAAGCGATAAACAAGCACAAGCGATTCTTGATATGCGTATGGTTCGTTTAACAGGATTAGAACGCGAGAAAATCGATGCAGAATACAACGAATTACAAGCTACAATTCAATACTTAGAAAAAGTATTAGCGAGCGAAGAACTTCGTTACGAAATCATCGAACAAGAGCTTCTTGAAATCCAACAACGTTTCGACAATCCTCGTCGTACAGAATTATTAGTCGGAGAAGCATTAAGCCTTGAAGATGAAGATTTAATCGAACAAGAAGATGTCGTAATTACTTTAACGAAGAATGGATATATCAAACGTCTTGCTAACACTGAATTCAAGGCACAACGCCGTGGAGGACGTGGGGTTCAAGGAATGAGCGTCCATGATGATGACTACGTGGAAAACATGATTTCATGTTCAACACACGATTCACTCCTCTTCTTTACGAATACAGGGAAAGTTTACCAAGCAAAAGGGTATGAAATTCCTGAATATAGCCGTACTGCAAAAGGATTACCAGTTATCAACTTATTAAACATTGATTCAGCTGAGAAAATCCAAGCGATTATCAGTGTTCCAGAATCAGATGAATCAGAACGTTACTTGTTCTTCACAACATTACGTGGAACGGTTAAACGTGTTCGTCTATCAGAATTCAAGAATATCCGTACAAATGGTCTACGTGCCATCCAATTACGCGAAGATGATGAATTGATCCGTGTAGTAGTTACAAGCGGAAATGATGGCATCATCCTCGGAACTTATCACGGTAATGCTGTAAGCTTCCATGAAGATAAAGTTCGTGCGATGGGTCGTACCGCTTCAGGTGTTCGTGGGGTTTCTCTACGTGAGGGCGACTATGTTATCGGAATGGATATTTTAACGCCAGACCGTGAAGTATTAGTGGTCAGCGAGAAAGGGTACGGAAAACGTACTGCTGCGAGCGAATACGCATTGAAAGGCCGTGGCGTTAAAGGGGTTCGTACACTTCGTATTACGGAGAAAAATGGACCACTTGTCTGCCTACGTACTGTAACGGGAGACGAAGACTTACTCATCATGACGAATAAAGGGGTTATCATTCGATTCCATGCCGAAGACGTGTCTCAAACAGGCCGTGGCGCACTTG
>CALJSD010000125.1 GCA_937976325.1 uncultured Carnobacterium sp. | reverse complement strand
CAGAAGCGGGATTGTTCTCAATTGGATCAGAAGATGTGGAAGCAGTAAAGAAATTTGCTGTTGGATTTAAAGCGATGTGCAACGATGAGAGTGAAATGACAGACTTATTGAGTCGAGCAATCTTAGATTAAAAAAATATCGTTATACCGTATAAGGTATAACGATATTTTTTTATTTACTTGGACAAGTTGTTAAATGGTCGTTTACCATACCAACAGATTGCATAAATGAGTAGACAATCGTTGGTCCGACAAACTTAAAACCTTCTTTGAGAAGAGCGTTGCGGAACTTTTCGGCAAGGGGCGTGAAGGCTGGAACTTCTGCCATAGTAGTGTATTCATTGATGATAGGTTTGTTGTCAACAAAGCTCCAACAAAAAGCGTCAAAGCTACCATACTTTTCTTGGATTGCAAGAATTGCTTTGGCGTTTGCGATAGCAGCACGAATCTTCAGTTGATTGCGAATAATGCCTTCATTTTGAAGAAGAGATTGGACTTTAGCTTCGTCATACTTAGCAACCGTTTGGATATCGAAGTTGTCAAAAGCCTCTCTGAAGTTTTCGCGCTTATTGAGAATTGTAGCCCAGCTAAGTCCTGCTTGCATCGTTTCTAAGGTCAATCGTTCGAAGAGAGCTTGGTCATCGTGGCAAGGGACACCCCATTCGTTATCGTGGTAATCCATCATCTTTTTAGAGTGATAGGCCCAAGAGCATTTCTCAGGAGTTTGTGGCCAACCGAATTCAGAAAGGGGATTACGCGTTTGAAGGTTTTCGAGAGCAGCTTTATTAAAATCTGAAATTTTGTCAGGAAGTTTTGATAGAGAAAACCATTTGAATTCTTCAATTTTTCCAGGATCGCCGTTATGAATTTCAAAGTTCGGAAGAGTGGTTACATCTACATGGAAGTAGAAATAGAAATAATCATGTTCGTCAAAATGCATATGAAGCGTCGTGTAGAAAGAAAGGGCGCTTGAAGGGATTTCGAGCCCGATTTCTTCACGTGTTTCACGCAATGCTGCTTGTGTAATGGATTCATTGGCTTCAATATGACCGCTCACAGTGGCATCGTAATAGCCGTCCATAAATCCAGTGTTCATTCGTTTTTGAAGAAGTACCTTTTTCCCTTTTGTGAAGAAGAGAAAGACGGCACTTTTGGTTAAATGTCTCATATTGTCACCTCTAGTTCTAAGGTTAGACATTTTTCGAAGAAATGTAAAGATTTTTTAATATTGAAAACATTGAACTTTTGGAAAGGATTTCATATGATGAG
>CALJSD010000124.1 GCA_937976325.1 uncultured Carnobacterium sp. | reverse complement strand
GCATGGAGATCATATCTTTGGGTTACCTGGACTATTGACTAGTCGTTCTTTCCAAGGTGGAGAAGATGATTTAACTCTCTATGGTCCTAAAGGAATTAAGAACTTTATCGACACAACGATTCAAGCTTCTTGTTCAAAATTAGGATATCCTTTAAAAGTGGTTGAATTTGAAAAGGAAGGTCTCCTTTTTGAAGATAAACATTTTAAAGTGGAAATGAAACGACTCGAACATGGGATTCCTTCATATGGATTCCGTGTGACAGAAAAGGATCAACCAGGCGAACTGCAAGCCGACCGTCTAAAAGAGTTAGGAATTCCTTTTGGCCCGCTCTATGGCAAATTAAAAAAAGGAGAAACCATTACTCTAGAAGATGGAACGGTCGTGAATGGACAAGATTATATTTCTCCAGATATTAAAGGACGAGTAGTGACCATTTGCGGGGATACTCGTAAATGTGAAGCTAGTGAAATCTTAGCCTATCGTTCGGACGTTCTCGTCCACGAGGCGACATACGAAGGAGATAAAGGGCAACAAGCTTATCGTCATTTCCATTCAACAAGTCTTCAAGCGGCTGAAGTGGCTAAAAATGCCGAAGTGAAACGACTTTTATTAACGCATATCAGTGCTCGCTATCTTGGCAAACAATCTCAAGAGTTAGAAGACGAGGCTAAAAAGATTTTTGAAAATGTTCAAGTTGTCAAAGACTTCGACATTGTGACTGTTGAAAGGATTAAACATCATGAAGGACGCTAAATGGTTTACAAATCAAGTGGCTCTTGTGACCGGAGCAAGCGGTGGGCTTGGCGCACAAATCGCACTGGAATTAGCTAAAAGAGATGTGCAGCTGATTCTTGTGGCTCGAAACACTGCTAAACTAGAGCAAGTAGCTGCGGAGTGCAAAACGTTTACTACAAAACCAGTTGATGTTTATTCGTGTGATTTAACCGATGATGCATCTGTTAATCAGTTGTTAGCAACTCTTGATGAAACATACAAAATTACGATGGTCATCAACAATGCTGGCCTTGGCTACCTTAAATTAGCTAAAGACTTAAGTGAATCTGAGATTAGTCAAATGCTTCAGTTAAACTTGAATACATTAATTAAAATTACTCAGCATTTTGTACCTAGGTTTATCGAAGCTAAGAACGGAGTAATTGTGAATATCGCTTCTCAAGCTGGAAAATCAGCGACGGTTAAATCATCCGTGTATTCAGCAACTAAATTTGGAGTATTAGGGTATTCGAATGCACTTCGTTTGGAATTAAAACCTTATGGCATCCATGTGATGACTGTAAATCCAGGTCCGATTGCGACAGACTTCTTTGATAAAGCCGAGCCAACTGGAAAATACTTAGAGCAATTAGGCGCTGTAGTATTAAATCCAGTGAAAGTTGCAGGAGAAGTTGTTAAAGGAATTGAAAGAGAAAAACGTGAAGTGAATTTGCCAAAATCAATGAACTTTGCGAGTAAATTAAATGTGTTATTCCCGAAAATAGGAGATAAACTATTAGGGAGTATTTTCAATAAAAAGTAGAGGAGGTGTACGATGAGTTTTGCAAATTATGCATGGAAGTTAAAAGAGAATGTGGATGAAGAATTAGTAACGTCTCTTGCAAGTGAAAGTGGCGTATCTGAGAATCTCGTTCGCTTATGTGTGGAACGTGGGATTCAAACAACAGAAGACTTGCAAGAGTTTCTATCGCCAACACCACATCTCATCCACGACCCATTTCTATTACATGATATGGATAAAGCGGTAGGGCGAATTCAAGAAGCCATTGAAAATGGTGAATTAATTCATATATATGGCGACTATGATGCAGACGGAATTACGAGTACAACGATCCTCTACGAAACGCTTGAAATGCTAGGAGCTCAAGTATCGTACTATTTACCGAATCGCTTTACAGATGGCTATGGCCCAAATATTCCGGCATTCCAACGTGCGATAGAAGAAGGCCATACGCTTATTATTACTGTAGACTGTGGGATTGCAGCCCATGAACCAATTCGTTATGCGATGGAGAATGGCTGTGATGTGATTTTAACGGACCACCATGAAATTCCAAGTGAAATTCCAGAAGCTTATGCGGTTGTCCATCCTCGTCATCCAGAGGCAAACTACCCATGTGGAGACTTATCTGGTGCTGGAGTAGCATTTAAGCTTGCTCATGCGCTTCTAGGAGAGTTTCCGGAGGAAATGGTAGAACTAGCTGCTATTGGAACGATTGCGGACTTAGTCAGCCTTACAGATGAAAATAGAACGATTGCTAAACTAGGAATCGCTCAAATGAAACAAACGCAGCGTATTGGTCTTGTGACACTCCTTGAGAAATTATCCATTAAAGTGGATGAATTAGATGAAAAGACGATAGGATTCCAAATTGGACCGCGTTTAAATGCGCTAGGGAGACTTGGAGATGCCACTCCAGGAGTTCAATTGTTGACAACGTTTGATGATGAAGAAGCACAAAGTATTGTTGATTTCATGCAATCAGAAAACGAAAGACGTCAATCAATCGTCAATCAAATCGTCGAAGAAGCTGCTCCGCTTATTCAAGAGCAGATGAATCAACCAATCCTTGTGTTAGCTCAACCAGGTTGGCATGAAGGCGTTCTCGGAATTGTAGCGAGTCGAATCGTTGAACAGACGGGAAAACCAACCATCGTTTTAGGAATAAGTGAAGACGGCTTAACAGCAAAAGGTAGCGGTCGTTCATTTGGAGAATTTAATCTCTATGATGCGTTAACTTGTGTGAAAGATCATCTTCTAAAATTCGGTGGACATCATATGGCTGCTGGATTGACAGTTGAAACGATTATGCTTCCAACAATTATCGAGGGACTAGAACAATACGCGAAAGACCATCGAGACTTATTAGATGCGAAGGCGACATTAACGATAGATGAAGTTCTTCCATTAAAAGACATTACAGTTGATTGGATTGAATCATTAGCTAGCTTGAAACCATTTGGTACGGATAACCCAGAACCAGTCGTTTCTGTAGAAGAGATTCAAGTAGCTTCGACTCAATTACTCGGAGCGGAGAAACAGCACTTGAAACTTAATTTGAAAGAGTCCAATTCTTCAAACACGCTTCAAGCGATGGCCTTTAGTAAAGGAGAATGGGCAGCTTCTCTTCAACCAGATACGAAGATTAGTGTTGCTGGTACATTAGAGATTAATGAATGGCAAAATAATCGCCTTCCTCAATTATTGGTAAAAGATATAGCCGTTAAAGGTAGAGTCGTTATCGACTGGCGCACTTCTAAGATTACAAAAGATCATCTAGCTCTTAAAAATGCACTTTATCTAGCAACAAACGATGTGTACTTGAAGGAACTAGAAACAAGAATTCCAAATACTTCAAGCGTGATGGATTTTGCATCTTTTGTAGCTGCAAACGAAAAAACAACTGCTAAAGCAATTGTGTTATTCGACCTACCAGAAAAGATGGACGAAGTGGAAGCCTTCTTTAAAATGGAATGGCCACAACCGCTTTATGTCATCGCGTATACGAAAAACTCGGTTGTGACAACTGGTATTCCGGACAAGCCTAAATTTGGTCTGGTGTATAAATACATTCAATCTCATGGGCAAATTCCTTATAATGAAAAATTAGTTTCGGTGGCTGGATTCCTCAAAATTCCAGTCGAACAATTCCGAGTGATATTAAAAGTGTTTTTTGAGTTGGAATTTGTTAAAATAGTAGATGGACATTTGATGATTAACGAAAGTCCAAAAACAAATGACTTAGAAGAGTCAACCTTATTGAAAAAGTTAAATGAACAAATGTTGCTTGAAAAGAAATTCAACTATAGCCAGTTCCAAGAACTAAAAAGTTGGATGGACTCACAACAAGGTAAATAAAAGGAGGAGTTCTCAATGAACTTGAAAGAATATATTGCTAGTGTTCCAAACTATCCTAAAGAGGGTATTATTTTCCGTGATATTTCACCATTAATGGCTAACGGTAAAGCATACCAATATGCAACACAACAAATCGTTGACTATGCACGTAAAATCGGTGCTGAAATGATTGTTGGACCTGAAGCACGCGGATTTATCGTTGGATGTCCAGTAGCTTATGAATTAGGAATTGGATTTGCTCCAGCTCGTAAAAAAGGAAAATTACCTCGTGAAACAGTTGCTGTTGAATATGATTTAGAATATGGTTCAGCAGAGTTACACTTACACAAAGATGCTGTAAAACCTGGCCAAAAAGTTCTTATCTGTGACGACTTGTTAGCAACAGGTGGAACAATGGCTGCCGCTGCAAAATTAGTTGAAAAACTTGGCGGTGAAGTAGTTGGTTTAGCGTTCTTAGTAGAGTTAACAGACTTAAAAGGTCGCGAAAAAATTAGCGAATATGACATCTTCACATTAATGGAATACACTGAAGACGAAAGATAATCTAAATGAAAAAGACTTCCTTAGCACTAAGCTAGGGAAGTCTATTTTTTATTTTCTTAATTCTTCTAATAAAGATTTGGCAGTTTCTTGATTTAAATGTGGGGCTTTAGCGAGTAAATTCATTAGTAGCGTAAGTTCTTCTTCTGTTGCTCCAACAGCAAGTCCCAATGATTTGGCTTGGAGTCGCATATGACCTTTTTGAATTCCGTCCGTCACAAGAGCTCTTACAGCAGCTAGGTTTTGTGCCAATCCAATTGAAGCGATAATTCCTGCTAGTTCAATAGCACTTGGATGACCAAGTAATTCATGACCAAATTGTGCGCCTGGATGGATGGAAATAGAACCTCCAACCGTTCCAACAGGAAGTGGAAGAGTGATAGTACCCACTAAGTTTCCAGCTTCATCCTTTGTCCAGCTTGTCAGTGGTTGATACTTCCCGCTTAAACTTGCATAGGCATGAACTCCAGCTTCAATTGCACGCCAGTCATTTCCGGTAGCGATAACGACAGAATCAATACCATTCATAATGCCTTTATTATGTGTAGTTGCACGGTATGGATCTGCTTTTGAAAATTCACTTGCTAAAACGATACGGTTAATGACAGCTTCACCTTTAGTAGTTCTCGTATCTAAGATTCTTGGTGAGAGGACGCATTTACCCGTTACAACTGAATTGGTTGCCAGGTTTGATAAGATAGCCATAATACTTTCGCCACCAGTCAATGCTTCAATTGGTGAAACGAGCGCTTCTAGGATGGTATTTAGCATATTTGCTCCCATGGCTTCCTTTGTATCCACAGATACGTAGAAAATATAAAATCTTTCTTTGTCAGTAGATTTTTCTTCGACCCATATTTCTCGAATTCCTCCGCCACGTTTCACGATAGAAGGATGAGCATTATTCGCAATGGTAAAGAGCGATTCTCTTTGTTGTTCTAGTTTAGCTTTTACTTCTTCGAGTGTTAGAGGAGATTTTACAATGGCAATTTCTCCAATCATTTCACGCTTTTCTTGAATCGTTGTAGTTCCACCAGCTAAGTTGATTAGTTTTGAGGCATAGCTTGCTGCGGCAATTACAGAAGGTTCTTCCGTTACCATTGGAACAATATAGCTTTTTCCATTCACAATTAATTCTGGAACGATTCCATACGGAAGACCGTATACTTCAATTTGATTTTCTACGATTTGGTTAGCAATGGACTCTGGTAGTACAAGACCTTTCTCGAGTAGTACTTTGGCTTCGTTCGATAAGTTTGAATGATTTAATAAAGTTTCTTTTCTTTCTTCAAGAGACTTTTGATAAAACTTGTAAAAAGGGTTATTTTGCATCGATGTGCTCCTTTCATGCTTTCATTCAGTATAACAAATTTTTACAGTTTGCGGGTATGATACAGGTAAATTTTTCAAAAATGAGGTACACTAGTAAACGTGAAAGGAGAGATTTTATGGAATTTATTCGTGAAGTGAATGGTCACCGTCTAATCTTAGTGGCTGATGAAGAGTATCAAAAAGAAGCAGAAGACATGCTTACTTTCGTAGAAGAATATTTTGAGGAGAATTGGGACGAGGTCGACACTTTAATTCCAATCCATTATGGACAAGTAAAAGTCATTCCAAAAGGGGAAGATTTCCAAGTGGTTGTTCAAAATTACGAACATAAACTACTAGATGAATGGGTAGAAGATTTCTCTTATTTCTTAGATATTATTCGTAAAACGATTCAAACTGGAAAGCGTACGAAAACATTAGGACGTTTAATTCCATTCCGCTTTGACGGACCGTTAGTGATTGCGAACCATACGTTTGAAGTGGATGAGTGGTATGCGCATCGTTTTGATGACGAAACTTGGTATATTGCTCCAATCGATCAAACGATTGACCCGCAACCGCTAGAAGGAAATCAAGCGTATGAAATCTTTCCAGATTACCCAGAATTATATGAAGTAATGCATTTACCAACCGATTATATTATCTTATTCAAAGGACATGAGATTGTTTCGGTGTTGAATACGGATAGTGTAGATGTGTGGAACTAGTCAATTACGAAAGGATGTACTATGGTAGAATCAATTTGTCGTATGAATCATGTTGTGAAGGCGTATGAATGTAATTGGAAAGGAGAATTATCTCTTAGCCATGTAGTCGGGATTATGATGCTTGCTTCGCGTAAACAAGAACGAGGTCTAGCGCATCCTGATTTGATCTATCAAAAAGGTCTTTCATGGATTGTGATTCAAAACCAATTAACGGTCAATCGTCTTCCTAAATTAGAAGAAGAAATTATTATCGAGACAGAACCAGTTGGATATAACAAGTTCTTTACGTTCCGTCGTTATACGATTTTGTCTTTAGACGAAGAAGTACTCGTAGACGCATTAACGACTTTCTCAATGATTAATATTGAAGAGAGAAAACTCATCTCACTTGATGAAGAAGTACTCAGTGAATATCCAATCGAGAATAAAAAGGATACTCGTCGTAATCCAAGAGTTCCCAAAATCGATTTAGAGAATGCAAGTGTTCAAACGTATCGTGTTCGTTTAAATGATATCGATTATAATCACCATGTGAATAACGCGAAGTATTTTGATTGGGTAATGGATAGCCTTGGAATGGACTTTATTAAGACTCATTCATTAAAATCAGTTCTTGTAAAATATGATAAGGAAATTTTACCTGAAGCTACCGTTAAGAGTTTTTATGAAATTCGTGAAACTGAAAACGGAGTTCAAACATTACACCAACTGGAGTCAGATGACCAAAAATGTTGCCACTTATCTCTTGAATGGGAAATGAAGTAAAATCCTTGTATTTTCATAGGAAATAGGGTACAATACTTTTTGTGTAAAATATGCAGCAGAAATATAGAAGCTCGTCAACAGTCCTAGCCTTTAGGGTAAGGTAGTAACCGCGGCTGCAAAGGTGAACCCTTGTAGTGACTGCACGAATCGAAGATTTCGCGATTATTTTACTCCAAAAAAATAAACAATTATTGGAGGAATGTTCAATGTCACGTTACACTGGACCAAGCTGGAAGTTATCTCGTCGTTTAGGCATTTCACTTTCAGGAACAGGAAAAGAAATCGCTCGTCGTCCATACGCACCAGGTCAACACGGACCAAACAGCCGTAAAAAATTATCTGAGTATGGTCAACAATTACAAGAAAAACAAAAACTACGTCATATGTACGGTATGAACGAACGTCAATTTGCTACTTTATTCAAAAAAGCTGGCAAAATTAAAGAAGGTAAACATGGTGAAAACTTCATGGTTCTTCTTGAACAACGTTTAGATAACGTAGTATACCGTTTAGGTTTAGCAACTACTCGTCGTCAAGCACGTCAATTAGTTAACCACGGTCACATCACTGTGAACGGTAAACGCGTAGATATCCCTTCATTCCAAGTACAAGTTGGCGATGTTGTGGGTGTTCGTGAAAAATCACGTAACTTAACAATCATTAAAGAAGCTTTAGAAGCTTTATATGGTCGTCCAGAGTTCGTTACTTTCGACGAAGAAAAATTAGAAGGTTCATTAAACCGTCTACCATTACGTGACGAGTTAACTTCTGAAGTTGACGAATCACTAGTCGTTGAATACTATAACAAACTTGGCTAATCTTATTAGACAATTTCAGAACTGGAATTCACTATTGTGGATTCCAGTTTTTTTATTTATAATTTATATGAAAATACATTAAATGATTAGGCGAAAAAGGGGTGGAAGAATATGATCCGTTATGTTGAAAAACCAAATGTTACTTTAGAAGAAGTAATGCCTTTATATGAAGCAGTAGGATGGACCAATTACACACAAAAACCAGAAATGCTTGAAGTAGCTTATAAAAATTCACTTCATATAATAGGAGCGTTTAATGCTGAAGGAAAACTCGTTGGGATTCTGCGAGCCGTTGGTGACGGAGCATCTATTCTGTTTATTCAAGATATATTAGTGTATCCTGAATATCAACATCAAGGGATTGGCACAAAATTGTTACAAATGACTCTGGAAAAGTACAAGAATGTATATCAAATACAACTAGCAACAGATGATTCAACGAAAACAGTTTCTTTTTATGAGTCTAATGGATTCACAAGTTTAACTTCTCTAAATTGCGTTTCATTCATATATACTGGAAAGCGGTGAGCAAACTTTACCGATTTTTTACGATTCTATGATAGAATGAGAGAGTAAATTAGAGGAAAGAGTGGATACAATGCAATTAACAATCGATAAAAGAGCGCAAGCATGGTTTGAAGAAGAAATGGGTGTATCTAAAGAACGCGGTGTTCGTTTCCTAGGGAAAGTATACGGATGCAGTCCTATTCACGAAGGATTCTCATTAGCCGTTGAAGTTGATGCTCCAAGCAATCCTTATGTGAGCGTTGTTGAAAATGGGATTACTTATTTTGTGGAAACTGGTGATGAATGGTTCTTCCATGGTCATAATTTAGAAGTAGGCTTTGATGAAAAATTAAACGAACCAAGTTACAGTTATACAAAAATTGTAGACTAATATTTATATGGAAGAAACAGGGAGTGAGGCTTTTACTTACTCCCGTTTTTATTGGACATTTTTGCCTTTGTAGAGTACAGTTAGGTAGTTATGAAACGAAGAAAGGATATATAAAATGACAGAACCTGCAGTAAAATATAGACTGATTAAAACTGAAAAACATACAGGCGCTCGTCTTGGAGAAATTATTACAC